>JALXDT010000171.1:782-5879 GCA_027070475.1 Candidatus Aminicenantota bacterium
ATGTAAGAAAGTTAAGCAAAGTTTCCGATTCAATAGGAATAAAAAACCATAAAGTAATATCCAAGAATTTTTCTGAGGAAAACAATATAATTTTTCCCTTTTCAAAAATTATCCTAAAAGAAAGACTATAATCCCTATATCTTAAATTCTATACCGGTTAACTTTTCACTAATCTCCCATAGTTTTTTTCTTATCTCTCTATCGTATGCTATTGAGGCAGGCTCTGAAACTCTCTGATTGGAAAAGTATTTGCCTGTGATATTTGAAACTTCAGAAGATGAGGCAAGATAGACAGATGTTTTAGCTCCCTCAACCACTGATCCTCCGCCAAATCCCCAGCCTTCCCTTAATAGCTTTGTGTTTATGACTCCCGGATGAAGGCAGTTTACGGTTATATCATAATCTTTCAGTTTTTCCGCCAGTTCAAAGGTAAAAAGGATATTTGCAAGTTTTGAGAGTGAATAGGCTTCATATCCACTGTATCCTCTCTCTCCCTGAAGATTGGAAAAATCAATTGAGGATGAGTGTGCCATTGAGCTTACATTGACAATTCTTGAAGGACTGGATTTTTTCAAAAGTGGTAAAAGCAGATATGTTAAATAAAAGGGTGCAAGATGATTTACCGCAAAGGTAAGCTCATAACCATCCTCCGAAAGTATCCTTTTATGGGAAAAAACACCTGCATTGTTTATCAAAACCTTTAATTCACTCTCATTTTCTAAAATCTCATCCACCATTCTCTTAATATCTTTAAGGGAAGAGAAATCAGCTTTATAATATTTAACCTCTCCGTATTCTGAAAATTCTTTCTTCGTTTTTTCAAGCTTTTTCAAATCTTTGCCATGGATTAAAACCTTTGCTCCTCTCTTTAAAAGTTCAAGGGCTGTCTGCTTTCCTATTCCATCGGTAGAGCCTGTTACAAGAATGGTTTTATCCTTTATATCCCATTCTCCCATTTTGAACCTCTTTAATTTTTAACTTCTCCCAGATGTTTTGCAAACCATGTGGAGAATTTTTTATAAGTGCTTTTATTTTTAACTGCTCCTCCGAGTCCGTGTTTTCCCTCTGGATCAAGAAAAAGATCAACAAGACTCTCTTTTCCGGCTTCAAGAAAGGCTCTGTACATATTAACAGTATCCTGATAGAGAACATTCGGATCCACCATTCCATGAACCATTAAGAGTGGATGTTTGAGATTTTTTGCTAGAGGAATAAGTGAATACTTTCTCATTGTCAGTTTTCCTCTGACGGATTTTCCTATTGTTGCTCCAGTGTACCAGGAATTATAATTTTCCCACTGAGTTGGCGGAGCTGCCGATATTCCGCAGGCAAAAGTATCAGGGCTTGTTAACATTGTATAGAGAGTCTGAAAACCGCCGAAACTCCAGCCGTGAAGTCCCAATCTTTTTATATCAACACCAAATCCTGTTTTAATATGCTTTACAAGATCTTCAAGATCCTCTGTCTGCGGTTTTCCAGGATGCTGCCAGTTTGCCTCATTGAATTTTTTTCCGTATCCTGACTGTCCTCTTGGATCAATATCTATTGCAACATAGCCGTATTTTAATGCCATAAACATCTGGAAAAAGTATGAAAGTGAGCTGAAATTATCCATTTCAACAGTATGTCTTCTACCAAGAGGACCTCCGTAAAGGTAAATTATAGCAGGTCTTTTGTCAGTCGGTTTCCAGCCGATCGGTTTAAATATCATTCCGTGAATCGTATCTCCGTATCTGTTTTTATATGTGAAAAGTTCGGGTTTCAGAATATTTATTTTTGCCAGCTCAGGGCTATGGCTATTGGTAAGGACCTTTTTTCTTCTGTTTTTGATATTTATTATATAGAGTTCGGGAGGTTTATACCAGCTGCCGAAAACAGAGGCAAGCCATCTTCCGTTCTTTGAAACAGCGGTTTCTCTGTGAACTCCCCTTGTAAGCCCTATATTGTCTAACTTACCTGTCCTTAAATTTAATCTGTAAACTCCGTACATAGCAGGATCCTGTTTATCAGATATCAGATACATATATTTCCCATCCCTTGAAAAATCAATAATCGGAAAGCTTTCAAACTTACCCTTTATAAGCTCTCTCTTATTCTTTGTTTTCAGGTCAAAAATAAAGGGCTGTCTGAATCCCTCTTTGTTAAACAGTATAGCCACAAGGCTTTTGCTATCCGGAGTGAATCTTATATTGTTATAATAGTTTGATTTATAGCCTATACTCTCCTTCATCTTAAAAAACAGCTCGGGCTTTTTCTTTACAGTATCACCGACCCAGATTTTAAGATCTCCCTTTTCTCTTTCCCATGTCATAAATGCAAAATGTTTGCTATCCTTACTCCACCTTATTTCACTGAATTCATACCAGATATCTCCTCCGGGAATTTTAAACATAGGTTCAGGCTGTTTTCCGTAATTTGTTTCTCCTATTCTTCTTAAGTAGAATCTGTATTCAGGTTCATTTCTTTTCATCTCCGTTGTCTGTCTTTTTACTGTAAAAGCTTTTGCAAATCTGTCTTTATAGCTCATTATCTGAACATCTCTATATGCAGGTTTTCCTTTTCTTTTTGATGCAACGATGATTATCCACCTATCATTTGGAGAAATAAATGTTTCCTCTATTTTAAATCCTTTCTTTTCATCCTTTCCCTTTTCAAGCTTATGATTTATTTGAAGAATATAGGATGAACCGAACATTACCCTGTAAACACTGTTTCCCTTTCTATAATAATAGCCTTTACCATTTCCTGTGTATGAAATAATCCTCTCTTTTTCATCTGTCATTGTTAATCTCTGAATTTTGTTTTTAGAGGGGAAATATCTGAAAAGATCCCCTCTGTATTCAAATATAAGCTCAGGTGCTTTTTTTGACCATACATAGGTTGACACACCGGGATAAAGATCTGATCTCTTAACCTTCTCTTTTTCCTTCTTTTCTTTAAGCTTATCCCTTAATTCCCAGAGTTCAAGCTCTTTTTTCTGCTTTTTTATTTTTTCTTTTTCCTTTTTACCTTTCTCAGATTTATCCTTTTTGTTTTCCTTTTCTCTCTTTTCAAGCTCCTTTTTTAGCTCAGCTATTTCCTCCTTTTCAAATTTTGAAAGATCAACCTTTTTACCTTCCAAAAACTCCTTTTGAAGATAGTATTTTTCCTGCAAGATTTTATCCTCTTTTCTCTTCTGCTTCTCCTTTTCCAAAAACTTTTCATATGTTTCGGGAGTCTCAAACCTTTTCATAATCTCAAGGGATGTAACCCTCCTTGTTTTACCTGTTTTTGTATCATAAATATAGAGATCATAGCCGAATTCATCGTATGGATTCCAAAGGTATGATAAATATCTTCCGTTTTCGGAAAATTTTATAAGTCTTGCTCTTTTGCCAAGAGGAGAATTAACCTAATAAAAATCCTCTATGCTCAGTTTTTTATAATCAATTTTTTGAGCAATAGAGATAGATAATACAAAACCTGAAACCAATAAAACAATAAAAAATTTCCTTAATCTCATCATATCCTCCGAAAGTTTATAATAATTTAAATACGAATCTCAAAATAAAAAGGTTTTTCAAATTAATTTTTAAAGATTGAGTGAATGGCATCTATAGCCCTTTCAACATCATTATCATCAATATCATTGTGAGTAACAAATCTTACAAGTTTATCATTAAAGGGTAGGGCAAGAACTTTGTAGGTTTTGAGTTTTTCAAGAAAATCAAATGATGTGGTGTTTTTCATTTTAACCATAACAAAATTTGTTTTAACCCTATCAAGCTCTATTTCTATATCCTTGATATCTGCTATACCTTCGGCAAGTCTTCTTGCCCTTATGTGATCCTCTTCAAGTCTCTTTGTCATAACCTTTATTGAGATAATACCGGCAGCAGCTATTATTCCGGCCTGTCTCATACCGCCACCTAAATATTTTCTCACAATTCTTGCCTCTCTTATAAAATCATTTTCCCCTACAAGGACAGAACCGACGGGAGCTGAAAGACCCTTTGAAAGGCAGAACATTATGGAATCAAAATATTTTGTTATCTCCTTTACATCCACCTTTAAAGCTGTGGCTGCATTAAAAACCCTCGCACCATCAAGGTGAAAATGAAGATTATGCTTTTTTGCAATCTCTGAGACCTCTTTTATATAATCAATGGGAATGGGAACTCCACCCCAGAAATTGTGGGTGTTTTCAAGAGCTATGGCCTTTGTTTCCGGAATATGATCTCTTAAACTTTTGTGAATATTCTCCTCAATTTTTTCAAGAGGAATTATTCCGTGATCAGAAGACAAAACCCTCGGAAGGCTTCCAGCTATTCTTGATACATTCCCCGCTTCATAATTGTATATATGTGAATGCTCTTCAAGAATAATCTCCTTCCCTTCTCCCGCAGCAAGCTTGACTGCAATCGTATTTCCCATTGTGCCAGAAGGGACAAATAGAGCAGCCTCTTTTCCTAAAGTTTCGGCTGCAAGCTCTTCAAGTTCTTTAACTGTAGGATCATCACCTAAAACATCATCACCCACTTCAGCCTCATACATAGCTTTTCTCATCTCCTCTGTGGGTCTTGTTACAGTATCACTTCTGAAATCCGAATATCCTTTGTATCCCATTTCATCCTCCTTAATAATTCATAAGTAAGATTATAGAATATTTTTTGTGATTTAGAAAGGGGACAGGGCGAGCATTGAGCTTTGAGCATTGAGCCTTGAGCTGAATCGTGAATGGTGAATTGTTAATCGTGAATCGTGAATTGGAGCGGTAGGTGTCCAGTTCATTGCTGTTTGTTGTTTTTATTAAATTTTTAAAAGAAAATAACCGGTTTCAACTTATCGGCGATTTTCCTTAATGATTAGCTCAATACTATCTTGTGTTCAAGGCTCATGGCTCAAAGCTCAGAGCTGTTCTGGGGTGAGTTGATAAAACGCAAAAAAATGCTATAATAACAATAGGAGGGAAAAATAGAGATAATAATTTCAGATGATAAACTAAAAGAAACATTAAAAGAGGTCCTGATTGAACTTTTTAAGGAAAATAAAGATGAATTCAAGACTATAATATCAGAATCTTTAGAGGATTTTATTATGGGTGAAGCGATTGAAGAG
>JALXDT010000172.1 GCA_027070475.1 Candidatus Aminicenantota bacterium
TATTATTTATATAGCAAGAAAAGGAGAGTTATAAATCTTTATGTGGAAGGACTTTCATATGATTTTATCTTCCCTTTGATTTCAGAAGGCAAGTTGCCGAATTTCGGTTGGTTAATTGAAAATGGTTCCTGGGCTCGCTCAAAAACACTGGATCCAATAAACAAATGGTCTGCTTATTCATCATATATAACCGGAGTTCCACCTTCTAAAAATCTGATGTACTCCTTCTGGAAAAAATCTTTTACTTCCTCTTTTTCTTCAGCTCCTTATATTCTTCCCAATGGATTTTTTTTGAAAACTCTGGAAAGATTAAATTTTATAAAAAGACTTTATAACAAACCTTTTGTTTATTATAAAAAAGATATTTTCTCTTATCTGGAGAATTATAATGTTAAAAGTTTTAAAGTGTTTTTTTTAAAAGAGGAAAAGGAATTATCTGTGAAAAAGAGTTTTACAAATTTTCCATCTCCTTTTGATGAGCTTGCTCTTAAAGATAGTGTACTTGTTAAATCTTTTAGAAAAAATATTTTACTTGATGAGCAGAGATTTTCTCTATTTATTCAGAAATTAAGTGCGGAGAAGGAAAATACTCTCTTTTATTCTCTTTATATTGATGGTTTACTTGATACGGAACTCAGGTTTTATAAATATAGTTTTCCAGAATATTATTCCTCTGTTCCCGAGGAAGACATACATCTTTATGGTGGAATAATAGAAAAATATTACCAATATATTGATCGCTATATTGGAAGAATCCTTTTAAATTTTAAAAGTTCGGATCTCCTGATAATTTCTTCGTCTTTTGGTGTTGCCCCATTGGACCCTTTTGATCAAATAATTAACAGACTTTCAAAGAAGGAGATTTTTTCAGCTAAAATTTCCGGCTCTCCGGAAGGAGTTCTCATATTGTATGGAAATGGGATAAAGAAAAATTATATCCTTAATAATTTTTCTTTTCTGAATGTTTATCCTATTATTACTTATTATCTCCAGCTTCCTGTTCCAGCCAATTCGAGTAAAAATTTCTCCCTGGAAATGTTTGAAAAAAAGTTTATAAAGGAAAATCCTCTGGTCTTTTCCTATGAGAGAAATGTAAAATGATAGCAGTAATACAAAGAGTCAAGAGAGCTATGGTTAAGGTTGATGATAAAAT
This sequence comes from Candidatus Aminicenantota bacterium, assembly GCA_027070475.1. Taxonomy (GTDB): domain Bacteria; phylum Acidobacteriota; class Aminicenantia; order JAMOAD01; family JAMOAD01; genus JALXDT01. The sequence continues at coordinate 1,154 of JALXDT010000172.1, forward strand.
AGTAGGAAGTATTGGGAAAGGAATATTGGTTCTTGTTGGAATAGAGTATGATGATAATGTCAAAGATAGAGATTTTGTTGTAAATAAAATCTTAAATCTGAGAATTTTTCCTGACAGTGACGGAAAGATGAACCTTTCAGTGGTTGATATTAAAGGTGAAATCCTTTCGGTTTCTCAATTTACTCTGACCTCAAAGATAAAGAAGGGAAGAAGACCTGATTTTGTCAGAGCTATGCCTTCTGAAAAAGCAAAAGCATTTTATCAAGAATTTTTAAGTGATTTAAGAAAAAGTAATTTAAAAGTTGAGGATGGAAAATTCGGGGCAATGATGGAGGTTGAGCTTATAAATGATGGCCCTGTTACTTTTATAATAGATAGTAAAATAAAAAAATGGAATTAACCAGGGATTTTTTTTTGGATAAAAAAATAGTAGTCTATCAACCCAAAAAAGGGTATAGATTTTCTATTGATGCTCCGATTCTTGCTGATTATATTAAAATCAAAGATAATGAATCAGTTCTCCTTGAAATAGGGGGTGGATGTGGTATAATCAGCCTTATAATTTCTAAAACAAAAAAAGTTAAAAGAATATATATTATTGAGATTCAGGAGATTATGGCAAAAGCAATTGAAAAGAATATTAAGGAGAACAAAGTGGATGCTCTTGTAAAGCTTGTAAAAGGAGATTTTCAAAATTATCCTTTTAAAAAAAAGTTTGACATTATATTCTCAAACCCTCCGTACAGACCTCGTGGGAGTGGAAAGTTACCGGCTAATGAAAGTAAGGCATTGGCAAAATTTGAAATAAAACTTTCTATGAAAAAATTATTGAAAAATTCTTATGATTTATTAAAAGAAAAAGGTTCATTATATCTGATATATCCTTATAATAGGTCTAAAGATTTGAAAAGGATGGCTGAAAAATTAGGCTTTTTCAAAAGAAGAGAAAGACTGGTATATGCAAGAGAGGGAAGAAAACCTGTTTTTTATATGGCTGAATTTACAAAGAAAAAAGTAGAGAGGGTTTACTCTGATTTTATAATTTTGGAAAATGAGAATGGAAGATATACAGATGAAATAGAAAAAATTTTAAGAGGTAAAAATGTTTATAATTGATAAAATTAAAACAATTTATAGAAGTAGACTCCTTATATCAAATCTTGTTTCAAGAGAATTAAAGGCAAGGTACAGAGGTTCTGTTTTAGGTTTTTTATGGACATTTTTAAATCCCCTTCTTCTAATGTTGGTTTATACTCTTGCTTTTGGAATAATTTTAAAACCACGGTATCCGATTCCTGAACTCAAAACAGCTCTTGATTATTCTCTCTTTTTATTTACAGGTCTTCTTCCATGGATATGGTTTAGCTCTTCGATAATTGAAGCGGGCAATGTACTTTCTATTCATGGTGCTTTGATAAAAAAAGTTTTGTTTCCTGTTGAAGTTTTACCTATAATGACTGTAACTGCAAATTTTATTAATTTTCTCCTGGGACTCCCTATCTTAATTCTCTTTTTTATTATTTTAGGTCATCCTTTAACATGGTATGTATTTTTTGCAATCCCTGTCATGATAGTTCAGTTTTTCTTTACCTTGGGGTTGGGGTTTTTTGTTGCTGCTTTGACAGTACATTTTAAAGATGTCCAGAATCTGATTGCGAACTTTCTTACCCTCTGGTTTTTCGGTACTCCGATAATTTATCCCTTTAATTTTGAGCCTATTTTAAAGTCAAAATTGATAAAAACCGCTTTATTGTTAAATCCATTAACGCATATTATTGAAGGGTATCAGTATTCTTTCTTTTTCGGTTCATTACCTCATTGGAAGAAATTAACGGTAACATTTATAGTATCTTTTCTTTTCTTCCTATTGGGTTATTATTTCTTTGATAGGGTAAAAGATACCTTTGCGGAGGAAGTCTGATGAGTGAAATTGCAATTTCTTTAAAAAATATTGTTAAAGCTTATAGAAAATATGCAAGCAAACATAGATTTAATACTCTTAAAAGTGCTTTTATTGAAGGAACTATCTTCAAAGATTTTAAACCTGAAGAGGTGTTTCTTGCTGTAAACAATGTATCTCTTGATATCAAGAAGGGCAAGACAGTCGGGATTATAGGAGAGAATGGTTCCGGTAAGAGCACACTTTTAAAAATTATTGCAGGGATAGTCAGACCAAATAGAGGGAGTGTTATAACGAGAGGAAGAATTTCAGCTCTTATAGAACTTGGAGCAGGTTTTCATCCGGAAATTTCAGGAAGAGAGAATATTTTTATAAATGGAATTATTTTAGGTCTTACAAAAAAGGAAATTAAGGAAAAATACAATGAGATTGTAAGATTTGCAGAGCTTGAAGATTTTATAGATCAACCTGTAAAAACCTATTCATCGGGGATGTTTATGAGATTGGGTTTTTCTGTTGCTATTAATGTTAATCCTGACATCTTACTTGTGGATGAGGTCCTTGCAGTAGGAGATGCATCTTTTGTCCCAAAGTGTATTGATAAAATAAATGAATTTAAGAGAGCCGGTAAAACTATTGTTTTTGTTAGTCATGATCTGGAAACTGTGGCAAGAATTACTGATGAAGCTATCTGGATGAAAAAAGGACAGATAGTTATGAGGGGATATCCCCGTCAGGTTGTAGATGCATATCTGCAGGATATAAGCGAAAAAGAGGAGAGTAAACACAAAGAGAGCAAGAAGGAAGAAAAAGCACCTGTTGATAATAAGAGATGGGGAGATAGAAGTGTAGAAATAATCTCTGTTAAATTAAAAGATCAAACGGGGAAAGAAAAGTTTATCTTTTCTCCAGATGATGGAATGATAATAGAGATGGAGGTTAAAGCAAAGGAAGAGAAAGATAATTTTGGTTTTGGAATAGGTATATTAAATGGAGAAGGCCATAATGTTTATGGTACGAATACATTTCTTGAGAATTTAATGGGAGAAAGGCTTACAAAGGGTTATCATAAGGTGGTTTTTAAGATATCAAAATTAAATCTGATAAATGGTTTTTATTTTGTTGATGTTGCAGTTCACTCTAAAGAGGGAACTCCTTATGATTATCATCATCTTCTTCATAAATTCAGGGTGGATTCTGTACATAAAGATGTTGGGGTGTACAGAATGAAGCATTTGTGGGAATTTGATAATGGAATTAGATTCAAAAAGTATTAACAAAAAAAAAGTTCTTGTTTTAGGAGCTTTTGATTTAATACACCCGGGGCATGTTTACTTTTTATCCAAAGCAAAAGAAAAAGGTGATTTTTTAGTTGTTGGTTTATTTGATGATTTACTGGTCAGCAAATTGAAGGGGGAAAAAAGACCGATTATATCATATGGAGAAAGAGAGGAAATACTTTTATCCTTTGAGCCTGTTAATTCCGTTGTGCCTGTTTCAAACATTGCTGAATTTTTAAAAAAGAATTCATTCAATCTTATTGCAATAGGAGAGGGGGACAACTATTTCCCGAAAGATTATATTAAGAGTTTTAAAGGTGAAATCTTTGTAATTGAAAGATTCGGAGATTATTCAACTTCCTCCGTAATTAAAAAGATAAAAAAAACTTTTCAATGAAATCCCTTTACTCCTTTATAACTTTTTTATAAGATTTATTGATGAAGGAAAAGACCATCTTTGGAGCTGAGATATTTTGTGAAAGGGAATATGAAAAATACAGAGGGAAAAATATTGCAATTCTTTTAAATCAATCTTCAATTGTTTTTGATAGAGAGACAACCCTTGAGTGTCTTCTAAAAAAAGGATTAAAGATTAAGAAGGTCTTTTTTCCCCAGCACGGTTATTATCAGGACAAACAGGATAATATGAAAGAATCGGAAAATATGAAAATTAATGGAATAGAATATATTTCTCTTTATGGGAAAAAGTTTTATCCTGCGGATGAAGATCTTGATGGGATAGATATTTTTCTCTATGATTTACAGGATATTGGGACAAGAATATACACCTTTGTTTCAACCCTGTTTTTGCTGCTGAAAGCACTGGATGGGACTGTTATAAAACTTATTGTACTTGACAGGCCGAATCCTCTCGGAAGAAAAGTTGAAGGAAATTTAGTTGAAGAAGAATTTAAATCCTTTATCGGAATTTATTCTTTACCAATGGTGTATGGTATGACTCCCGCAGAACTTGCCATCTTTTTTATAAAAAGGGAAGAATTTCAAATTGATTATGAGGTTATAAAGATGGAAAACTGGAAAGGTTTTTTTTATGAGAAAACAAATAGATTCTGGTACCCTCCTTCACCGAATATGCCCCATTATTTAACCTCCTATGTATATCCGGGGAGTGTTCTTCTTGAAGGTACAAATATTTCGGAGGGGCGCGGTACAACAAGACCATTTGAAATTTTGGGGGCTCCCTTTATTGATGGGAGACTATTATCAAGAGAATTAAATAGTTTAAATTTACAAAGTGTTCATTTTATTCCATATTACTTTACTCCTACTTTTAATAAATGGAAGGGAGAATTGTGCGGAGGGATTTTCATAAGAGTTTTTGATATGAGAGCTTTTGAACCATACAAAACTGGTATTCTAATTCTAAAAAAAATCAGAGAAATTTATGGTGATAAGTTAAAGTGGAATCCTCCTCCCTATGAGTATGAGCACGAAAAATTACCCATTGATATTATTACAGGAGGAAGTAAGGTCAGGGAATTTATAGATGAGGGTGAAGGGATAAAAG
>JALXDT010000173.1 GCA_027070475.1 Candidatus Aminicenantota bacterium
ATCCAGAATTTAATTATCATGAATCCAGCAAGAGAGAGTTTAATAAAAAAGCAAAAAAGAGGGATTTTAAATTTCAGGATTATTTATGAAAAAAATAAAAAACCTTTAGAAATCATAGAATACTTTATAAAAGTAAAAAAAGATTTAAATATTCTTATTAGCTATGGAATGAATTTGAGAGAAATGGAAAAAATCATATACCAGGAAAAAAATAAATTGTACAGAGAGTATGGTTTCTCCTTGATAAAAATATTAATCCTTTTACTCTTATTGAACATATTATTCCTTTATTTTTTGAAAAAGAAAATCAGTCCCGCTTATCAGGATGTTAACAGAATTGTTAATTTTCTTAAAAAGGAGAAACATGAAGATGATAGATTAAATTTAGATCTTATTAAATACGACGAACCTCGATTGGTAGCTAAAAATCTTAACCTTATGATAGATAGATTCAAAAAAGCTAATGAAGAAATTCAAAAGAATGAAGAAAAATTCAGAACTCTTCTTGATCAATTAAAAGTTGGAGTTTATATGTTTGGAGTTGATGAGTATTTTACATATGTAAATGACACAATGGTGGAAGTTACAGGATATTCCAAGGAAGAACTGTATAAAAAGAGATTTCATGACCTTATTCATCCGGACTTTAAAGAGTTAACAAAAAGAAGAGCAGAAAAAAGATTGAGCGGTTTGAAAGCTAAGGATACCTATAATATAAAAATCATTACTAAAAACGGGGAAGAGAAATGGGTTAGAGTATCAAATAAGAAAATTCGTCTTTTTAAAGAAAATCTTGTTCTGGGAACAGCAATAGATGTTACTGATCAAATCCAAGCAGAACAATTGTTAAAAGAAAGTGAAGAAAAGTTCAAAACCTTTACAGATCAGATTAAAGCAGCTGTTTTTACGTTTAATGAAGATGGCTATTTTGAATATGTTAATAAAGCAATGTTGAGAATTACCGAGTATCCTAAAAAAGAGTTACTACAAAAAAAATTTTTCGATATAGTCCATCCTGATTATAGAGAACTTGTTATAAAAAGGGGGTTCAAAAGACTAAAAGGTAAAAAACCCAAAAGTAATTATGAATTTAAAATTATAACCAAGAGTGGAAAAACAAAATGGGTGCAGATTTCCAGCAAGAAAATCGCCTTAAATGAAAGAAATATTGTTTTAGGCTCAGCAATAGATATAACAGAAAAGAAGGAAGCAGAGAAATTGCTCCTGGAAAGTGAAGAAAAGTTTAGAAATATTTATGAGAGGTCCACTGATCCAATGTGTCTTTTATCCAGAGAAGGCTTTTTTGATTGTAATCAAGCTTCCTACAATATCCTCGGGATGAAGAGGAAAAAATTTCTCCTGATTCATCCGGGGGAAATTTCTCCTGAAAAGCAACCTGATGGGAGAAATTCTATGGAAAAGGCCAGGGAGATTATTGATGAAGTTTATAAAACAGGCTCAAAAAGATTTGAATGGGTCCATAAAAAATTCAATGGAGAACTCTTTTGGGTTGATGTTTCTCTAACTTTGATTCCGTATAGACATAAAAATGTTATTTTTGTAGTTTGGAGAGACATCTCAGAAAAAAAGCTTCTTGAACAAAGACTTCTTGAGGAAAAAGAAAGGCTTGCTGTCACTTTGAGAAGTATAGGAGATGGAATTATAGCTGTTGACAAAGGGAAAACAATTGTTCTTATGAATAAGGTGGCAGAGAAGATAACCGGCTGGGCATTTGAAGAAGCTCAGTTAAGACCAATTAAAGAGGTATTTAACATTGAAACAGAAAATAAAAAAAACATAGATGATTGTTTGGGAGAAGTAATAACAAAAGGAAATACCATAAGAATCAGGAGTAATTCTTTATTAATTAAAAGAAATGGTGAAAAAATAAATATTAGTGATAGTATAGCTCCCATCAAGAATAAAAATAGTAAAACAATTGGAGCCGTTATTGTCTTTAGGGATATAACGGAGAGTTTAAAGGCTGAAAAGGAACTTCAAAAAGCTCAAAAACTTGAATCTTTGGCTCTGATAGCTGGAGGAATAGCTCACGACTTTAACAATCTTTTATTTGGCATTATTGGCAATTTGGGGGTTGTAAAGAGAAAAGTAAGGAAAAGTGAAGAAATATTTAAAACCATTGAGAGAGTTGAAAAAATTGTGTATGAGGCAAAAAGCCTTTCCAATCAATTGCTAACATTTGCAAAAGGAGGGGAACCACTTTTAAAAAAAGTTGATTTAAAGAAATTAATAAAGGATATTGCTCATTTTGCAACAAGAGGTAGTGATGTGAAAATAGATTATCAATTTGATAAAGATTTGGATTTTATAAGCGCAGATATTGGACAAATTGAGCAGGTGTTCAATAATCTTATAATAAATGCAATTCATGCCATTAAAGAGAAAAAGGGAGTGGGAAAGATAGAAATTAAAGCAGAAAATATAAAGTTAAAAAAAGATAATAAATACTTTTTAAAAGAAGGAGACTATGTTCAAATAATTGTTAAAGATAATGGTATTGGTATAAAAAAAGAAATACTTGACAAAATTTTCGATCCATTTTTCACAACAAAAGAGAAAGGTTCTGGTTTAGGTCTCTCAACCTCCTACTCTATAATAAAAAAACATGGTGGTGACATAAGGGTTGAATCTTCTCCAGGGAAAGGAACTGCTTTTTATATTCTACTACCTGTTGCAGAGAATCTGGAGGATGAAAAAATAAGAAGTAAAAATAAAGAGCATAAAAAAGGTTTACGAGTTTTGATTGTCGACGATGAGGAAGATGTGAGGAATGCTGCCAAAGAAATGCTTGAAATTCTCGGCTGTAAAGTTAAAGTTGCTTCATCCGGTGAAGAAGCTATTGAAATTTATAAAAATTTAAAGAATAAGATCGACCTGGTAATAATGGATCTAACAATGAAAGGGGGAATGAGCGGGGAAAAAGCCACTGCTGAAATTTTAAAAATAGATCCAAAGGCTAAATGTATTATTTCAAGTGGTTATGCTTCGGGAAATATAATATCAAAATATAAGGAATATGGATTTATTGATGTTTTGGTTAAACCTTATAGATTTGAAGATCTTGAAGAAGTTTTAAGTAAGATATAAAAGAACTTTAGCAACACTGTTTTTAGTCATCTCGTAAAATTGCTTTAAAAAATCTTATTTGATATAATTTTTCATCTTTATCGGAGGTTAAAGAAGTATGTCAATTAATAAAAATATTTTCAGAAATTATGATATCAGAGGTATTGTAGGAACTGATTTAACAGCTGATACTGTTGAAAAAATAGGGAAAGCATTCGGAACTGTTTTAAGAGAAAAAGGTAAAAAAGAGATCTTTGTCGGAAGGGATGCAAGAACCCATTCACCAGAACTTAGGGATTATCTTGTTAAAGGTCTTATTTCAACTGGCTTAAAAGTTATAGATCTTTCAATGGTTCCTACACCAGTTTTTTATTTCGCTGTTTTCTACAAAAAGAAAGATGGCGGTGTGATGATAACTGGTTCTCACAATCCTCCTGAATACAATGGCTTTAAATTAATGGTCGGAGAAAACGCTCTTTTTGGAGAACAGATAAAAGCTCTCTATGATATCATTATTAAAGAAAAATTCATTGTTGAAAGTGGAGGTGAATTGGTTTCATACAATATTATCCCGGAATATGAAGAGTATCTTTTAAATGATATTAAATTAAAGAAAAAATTAAAAATAGTCATAGATGCAGGAAACGGAGTTGGAGGTTTTGTAGCTGTACCTGTATTTAAAAAACTTGGTGCTAAAATTGTTGAGCTTTACACAAATCCGGACGGCAATTTCCCGAATCATCACCCTGATCCCACTGTTCCAAAATATATGGAGGATTTAATCAAAAAGGTTAAAGAGGAAAAAGCTGACTTTGGAATAGGCTATGATGGAGATGCTGATAGAATAGGTGTTGTTGATGACAAGGGAAGATTACTTTTCGGGGATCAAATTCTTTATATAATGGTGCAGGATGTGCTAAAAGAGGTTCCCGGAGGTAAAATAATAGCTGATGTTAAAGCTTCTCAGATTCTCTTTGATGAGATAAAAAAACTTGGCGGAATTCCTATCATGTGGAGGACAGGACATTCCTTTATCAAAAGCAAGATGAAAGAGGAAAATGCCATACTCGCGGGGGAGATGAGCGGTCATATCTTTTTCAAGCATAGATATTTCGGTTTTGATGATGCTATTTACTCATCTCTGAGGTTTGCGGAAATCATTTCAAAGTATGATAAAAAAGTTTCGGATTGGGTTGATGAAATGCCAAAAGTTTTTAATACCCCGGAAATTCATATGAAAAGCACTGAGGAGGAAAAATTTAAAATAGTTGAAAAATTAAAGGAGTATTTTAAGGACAAGTATAAAGTAATTGATGTGGATGGTGTAAGAGTGCTTTTTCCTGACGGCTGGGGTTTAGTCAGAGCTTCCAACACTCAACCTATTCTTGTTATAAGATATGAGGCAAAAACAGAAGAGGCTCTAAACAAAATAAAAAGAGAGATAGAAAAAGCTCTTGACTCTGTTAAAGGAGAGGTTTAGATTCATTGGAAATATTTAAAACAATAATCCTTGCAGTAGTGCAGGGGATAACAGAATTTTTCCCTGTTAGCTCTTCCGGCCATCTTGTTCTTTTAGAGCACTTTTTTAAAATAAAGGAGGATAAACTTCTTCTTACGGTTGTTCTCCACGGTGGAACCTTTTTTTCCGTTCTTTTTTATTATAGAAAAAAGGTGTATGAGATAATTGTGAATTTTTTTAAGATGATATTTTCTTATAATAATGTTTCCAAAGAGGAGAAAGATTATATTTTTGGAATATTCATAGTGACTTTAATTACAGGATTTTCAGCTTTTTTGTTAAAGGATTTTTTTGAGTCTCTCTTTAAAAAACCAGTTTATGTCAGCCTCGCTCTTCTTTTTACGGGGATTATTTTAATACTTACAAAGTTTGTAAAGTTAAAGAATAGAGAGAATACTGTTCTGGATTCTATTTTAATAGGTATTGCGCAGAGCTTTGCAATTATCCCCGGGATTTCAAGGTCAGGCTCAACCATTTCATCCGCAATGTATCTTGGATGGGATAAAGAGATAGCTGCGGAATTTTCATTCATTGCCTTTCTGCCTGCAATGTTCGGAGCTCTTATCCTGGAAATTCCTCACAAAGCAATTGACTCAAATTTATATCTTTTAATTGTTGGCTTTTTGGTATCTTTTCTTGTGGGAGTTTTAAGTATTAAATATCTTATTAGAATAATAAAGAACAGAAAGTTTTATCTTTTCGGTATTTATTGTATTATTATAGGATTAATATCTTTTGTTTATTTTGCTTTTTAAGGAGAAAGGATGAAGAAAATAGCCCTTGTATTAGCCGGGGGCTCCGGAAAAAGATTCTGGCCCCTGAGTGAAAAAGGTAAACCCAAACAATTAATTTCTGTTTTTAGTGAAAAATCCTTAATAGAGGAAACCATTGAAAGATTAAGAAAATTCTTTGAGGAGAGCGAAATATATATTGTCACTAACAGGGGGCTTGCGGAAAAATTAAAAAATATTTTAAAGGATTTTCCTCCAAATCAGATTCTTGCTGAACCTCAGGCAAAAAATACTGCACCTTCAATACTCTGGGCTGTTTCCCTTTTTGAAAGGGAAGATCCTGAAACGGTTTTCGGAATCTTTCCTTCTGATCACTATATAGTTGATGAAAAAAGGTTTGTTGAAAGATTAAAACTTGCTTTTGAGCTTGCTTATGATAAAGGAAAACTAATCACTTTCGGAATCACTCCCACATCTCCTGATACAGGTTATGGCTACATTGAAACAGAGAAAGAACCTTTGAAGTTTAAGAACAATGAAAAGTACTATACTGTTATTTCCTTTAAAGAAAAACCTGATTATAAAACAGCCCTTCAATATGTTAAAGCCGGTAATTATTTCTGGAACTCAGGAATGTTCATATGGAAGGGAGAAAGCTTCAGAGAGAATCTTAAAAAGTATTCACCCTATTTTTCAGAATATTATGAGAGGATGAGAATAGGAGAAGATATTAAAGTTATCTTTTCAGAGATTAAGTCTGAGTCTATTGATTATGCCCTTATGGAAAAAAGCAAGGAGATACTTTTGGTTGAGGGAGATTTCAGATGGTCTGATGTTGGCTCTTATAAATCCCTTTATGAGTTACTTGAAAAGGACAATAAAGGGAATGTTTTAAAGGGTAAAGGGCTTTTTGTAGAGAGTAAAAATAGCTTTATCCATTCTCTCGAAAATCCAGTGGTTGCTGTTGGGCTTGATAATATTTTTATAATTGTAAACAATGGGAAAATTGTTGTTGGGAATATAAATAGTTCCCAGCTTGTAAAAGAGGCTTATGAATTTTTTGAAAAATAGATTTTTTTGGAGGCAAAATGAGTATTAAAGTTTTGGAGGTAAAAAGCAAAAGGGATTTAAAAAAATTTATTAAATTCCCCATTGATGATCTATACAAAGACAATGAATACTATGTACCTCCTCTAATAATGGATGAAATAGATACCCTTTCAAAAGAAAAAAACCCTGCCTATGAGTTTTGCGATTCAAAACTTTTTCTTGGATACAAAGATGGAAAAATAGTGGGAAGAGTTGCTGCAATTTTAAATAAAGCAGCAAATAAGAAATTCAATGAAAAAAACATAAGATTCGGCTGGTTTGATGTTATTGATGATTTTGAAGTTACTAAAGCTCTTTTTGAAAAGGTGGAAGGATGGGCAAAGGAGCTCGGGATGGAAACCATAACAGGACCACAGGGATTTACTGATCTTGATCCCGAAGGACTTTTAATAGAAGGCTATGAGGAACTTCCCACAATAGTAACAATTTACAATTACCCATATTATCGCGAACATCTTGAAAAATACGGTTTTGAAAAAGAGATTGATTATGTGGAGTTTCAGACTAAGGTCCCAGAGGGTGGAAAATTTCCTGAAAAGCTTGCAAAAACAGCAGAGTGGATTAAAAAAAGGTATAATTTTAAAGTCTTAAAATTTAAGAGTAAACGGGAAGCAAAAAAGAGAGGAAAGGAGCTTTTTGACCTTTTGGATGAAGCCTATGAAGAGCTTTATGGCACGACTCCTCTTACTGAAAAACAGAAAGAGTATTATATGAAAAAATATCTTCCCTTTGTTCACAAAGATCTTGTCAAAGCTGTGGTAAATGAAGAGAATAAAATGATAGGATTTATGATTACAATGCCTTCACTTTCAAAAGGTTTTCAGAAAGCAAGGGGAAGACTTTTCCCTTTTGGATTTATCCATATTCTTAAAGCTTTGAAGACATATGAGATCTTAGATTTTTATCTTGCAGGTGTTAAAAAGGAATATAGAGGAAAGGGTGTTGACCTTCTAATGGTTACCGATATTTTCCACACTGCTCTTGGCATGGGTTTTTATATGGCGGAATCTAATCCGGAGCTTGAAACGAATAAGAAAATTCAGGGAGAATGGAAATACTTTAATCCTCGCCTGCATAAAAGGAGAAGAATTTTTAAAAAAAGGATTGATAAATGAGCGAACTTTTTGAATTTTATAAAAACCAAAAAGAGGAATTTATATCTCTGATCTCAAAATATGTAAAATTCAGATCATACAATGGAGAAAGGGATAATATAAATATATTTATAGATTACCTTCAAAATAATTTTCAAATGTTCAGACCTGATTCTCTGGAAAGAAAGATGACACCTGTTGGTGATATTCTTATCGCTGATTATTTTACTCAATTTTCAGAAAAAATAGTTCTTCTTGCCCATGTTGATACTGTGAAAGTTAGGGATGGAAATCCTTATGCTGAAATTAAAGATAAGGTTTTATATGGGAATGGTGCCTATGATATGAAATCCGGGATAGCTCTCTTTTACTTTATCTTGAAAGCTGTTTTTCAGGGAGCTTTTAATATTAAAAAATCGTTAAGGATAATTTTAAATCCTGATGAGGAAAGCGGAAGCACTTATTCAAAAGGGACAATCTTTGAATTTTCAAAAGGTGCAAAAGCTGTACTTCTTCCGGAACCATCCTGCAAAGATGGAGGAGTGAAAGTTAAAAGAAAGGCTATCGGAAAAATAGAGGTTAAGATTGAAGGAAAAGCGGCTCACAGTGGCATTGAGCCTGAAAAAGGAATAGATGCAAACAGAGCTCTTGCAAAATTAATTTTAAGAATTGATGAAATAATAAGGAAAGAGGGCGAAGTTAGCTTTAATCCCGGCTTAATAGAGGGAGGTGTAAGAACAAATGTTGTATCTCCTTTTAGTGTTTTAAAAGCAGAGGTAAGAAGTTTTTACAATGATAAAATTGAGAAAATCTTCAGTGAAATTAACAAAATTAAGTATATCAATGGGGCGAAGCTAAATATTAAAACATCCCTTGAGCATCCTGCCCTTGAATATAATGATAAAATCAAAAAACTTTATAGTATAGCCAGAGAAATTGCAGAGGAAGTTGCCTATAATCTTCCTGAATGTTTTAGCGGAGGTGCTTCAGACGGCTCATCGCTTTCTTATAAGGGAATTCCTGTTCTTGACGGACTTGGAATTAAGGGCGATGGGGCTCACTCCTTAAATGAACATATTTATATTGATGATTTCCCGTTTAGAGCATATCTTTTAGCATCTTTGATTGAAAGAATATGAAAATTGAGGTTAAAAAAATAACAGAAGTTGAGGATTATAAAGAGATTCCATATATCCAGAAAAGTGCATGGGGTTTTTCAGATCTTGATCTTGAACCCCATCAGCTGATGACAAGGGTTCAGAAGTATGGCGGATTAGTTATGGGACTTTTCCTTGATGGTAAGATCATAGGATTCTCCTATGCAATACTTGCAAAATGGAATGGAGAGCTTTTCCTATACTCCCATATGGCAGCCGTAAGAAAGGAGTATCAGGGTAAAGGTTATGGCTTTCTCATAAAAAAAGCTCAAAGGGAAGAAGTATTGAAAATGGGTTATACCTTTATAAAATGGACATTTGATCCCCTTGAATCCTTGAATTCCTATTTTAATATACATAGATTAGGTGCTGTGGGATTTGAGTATGAACTTAATATATATGGAATCGGAGAAAGTGGACTCCATAAGGGGTTACCTACCGACAGAATGGTTGCTCACTGGGAACTTAATTCCGAAAGAGTTAAAAAAAGAATGAGTATAAAAATTCCTCCCCTTTACCTTGAGAAATCTCCGCCAGAACCTGACTTTAAAAGTGATAAAATATATATAGAAATTCCTTATGATATTAGAGAGCTAAAAAAGAGAGACCTTAAGGCTGCACTTAATTGGAGACTTAAAACAAGGGATCAATTTTTAAAAGCTTTTGAATCAGGCTACATTGCAACGGATATAGTCTTTTCTGATAAGGGAAAGAGAAAATTTTATTTGTTGGAGAAAGGATATGATTACAGGAAATAACAGAATAAAAAGAATTGAAAGGATAAATGTCTATATTATAAAACTTCCTCTTGTAAAACCTTTTGAAACAAGCTTTTCGGTTCAGAGAGAGAGGGAGGCTATAATTATTGAACTAATCAGTGAGGGAATCTCAGGATGGGGAGAGAGTGTTACATCCGCTGATCCGTTTTACAGCTATGAAACAAACTTTACAACTTTAAATATTTTAAAAGAGTATCTATTGCCAATTTTAAAAGAATTGAAGAATTTTTCTGTCTATGATTTTTTAAATTCTTCAAAAAGAGTAAGAGGATACAATATGGCAAAAGCTGCTGTTGAAAATGCAATACTGGATCTTACTGCAAAATTAAACTCTTTGCCTCTTTATAAGTTAATTGGCGGTAATAAAAAGAGAATAATGTCAGGAATTAGTATAGGTATAAAAAGTAATGTGGGAGAACTTATTGATTCAATAGAAAAAGCTGTTGAAAAAAAATATCATAGGATTAAGATAAAGATAAAAAAGGGAAAGGATGTTGAGATTGTAAAAGAAGTCAGAAAAAAATTCCCTGATATAAAACTTATGGTGGATGCTAATTCAGATTACTCTCTGTTAGATATTGAGACCTTAAAAGAACTTGATAAATACAATTTGATGATGATTGAACAACCCCTTTACTATTATGATATATTTGAGCACTCAATTTTACAAAAAGAGCTTAAAACTCCCATCTGTCTTGATGAATCAATAAAAAATCTTTCTGATGTTAAGGCTGCCATTGCTCTTGGTGCTTGTAAAATTATAAATATAAAGCAGGGAAGAGTCGGGGGAATCTTAAGTTCAAGGGAAATTGCCAGAGAATCAACCAGAAATAGTATAAAAGTCTGGTCAGGGGGAATGCTTGAAACAGGAATCGGAAGAGCTTTTAATATTCATCTTCAAACTCTAAATGATTTTACACTTCCCGGTGATACCTCAGAAACAAAAAGATATTTTAAACGGGATATTGTTCATCCTATTGTAGAGCTTGACAGTGAAGGCTATATCTCAATACCTGAAAATGGAGACGGCATAGGTGTTGAGGTTATAAGAGAGAGATTGGGAAAACCAATTCTCACTATTTAATTATAATACCTTTAACATACTAATCCATAAACCAGATAAAAACCTTTTGATGGCACCAAAAGGTTTAAGTACATTTCTTTTGATGGCATCAAAAGGTTTAGATATATCTCTTTCTTTTTTAAAAACTTCCTATCTATTGAATAAAAGCTTTAAATAATATATATTTACACATCAAAAATTGCAGGAGGAATAAAATGCGATTAAGGTTTGCTCCGAGCCCTACAGGTTATGTCCATGTGGGAAATGCGAGAACTGCCCTTTTTAATTATCTCCATGCAAAAAAACATGGGGGAAAACTAATTTTGAGGATTGAAGATACTGACATAGAGAGATCAAAAAAAGAGTATGAGGAAATTTTAATAAATGATTTTAAATGGCTTGGGATTGAATGGGATGAAGGCCCTGATACAGGCGGAGGGTATGGACCTTACAGACAGTCGGAAAGATTGGATCTTTACAGGGAAATAGCACATAAACTTCTTGATGAGGGAAAAGCCTACTATTGCTTTTGCACACCCGAAGAGCTTGAGCAGGAGAGAAAAGAAGCTTTAAGCAAGGGACTTCCTCCGAAATATTCAGGTAAGTGCAGAAACATTCCCCCAGAGGTTGCTAAAAAAAGAGTTGAGAGCGGAGAAAAGGCAGTTATAAGATTTAAGATGCCTCAGGATAAAGATTTTTCTTATAATGATGTAATAAGAGGTAAAATTTCCTTTGACCTTTCCCTTTTCGGAGATTTTGTGATTTTAAGGTCAAACGGACTTCCCGCCTACAATTTTGCTGTTGTTGTTGATGATCACTATATGAAAGTAGATCTTGTGATAAGGGGAGAGGATCACATATCCAATACTCCCAAACAGATAAAAATTTATGAGGCATTAGGATGGACTCCTCCTGAGTTTGGACATCTTTCAATGGTTTTGGGGCCCGACGGTTCACCACTCTCTAAAAGACATGGTGCAACCTCTTTGAATCAATTCAAATCAATGGGGTACCTTCCGGAAGCTCTTTTGAACTATCTTGCAATGCTTGGATGGGCTCCTCCTGAGGATAATGAGATTCTTTCAAAAGAGAAGCTTATTAAATTTTTTGATGTAAGAAAGGTTTCAAAATCAGGAGCGATTTTTGATTATTCAAAATTAAACTGGGTTAATAGAAAACACATTGCAGCTTTAAATTCCATTGAGATTATTAAAAGAGCTGAGGAGTTTTTAGTAAAAGAGGGATATATTAATTCTCTTAAAGAGCTTGATGAAATGAGCCTAAAATGGCTTTCCGATGCAATAGACGGTATTAAAACAAACATTGTAACACTTGTGGATGTACCGGAGGAGCTTAAAATATTTTTTGAATATTCACATAGTAAAGAGGCTTTTGAAGAGCTCAAAGAGGAGGGCGGAGAGGAAGTCTTAAATTTTATGAAAGAATTTTTTAAAGGGAAAGGACACATTGATATAAAGGATATATACTCATTGATAGGTGAAGCAAAGAAGAAAGGGCTCAAAGGCAAAGCCCTTTTTCATCCGATGAGAATAATTTTTACAGGTAAAAGTTCGGGAATAGAGTTGGATAAATTTTTGGAAATTATGACAAAAACAGAGGGATTGAAATTTAAAAAGACTCCATTATCTTTGAAAGAGAGATTGGAAGAGGCAGAAAAACTTTTGGTTAAATGAATTTTGGTAAAATTTTAGCTGAACTATTAAAAATTTTTAGTTTTATTGGCGTTCAATACCTTTTTGGTAAAAAAGGCTCATACCCCTATGGTCTATTATTAAAATTTAATCTTGTAGAGATAACAATTCTTGTTATAATCTGTGATATATTGCAGACTCTGTTTCTTCTATATCTTCTTGAATTATCATTTAATAACATAGGGTTTCTAAAAAAATTAAAGGAAAAGCTCAAAAGCTCTGAGGAGAAAAAATCTAAATTTCATAAAAAACTTTTAAAATGGGGTGATTGGGGATTGTTCTTCATAGCCGCACTTCCATATGCAGGAGGTGCTATTTCAGGAAGTATTGTTGCCTACTCTCTTGGAATGAAAAAAAGAAAGGCATTTTTCATCATTGTAGCAGGTTGTATTTTAGGCGCACTTATCTTTTATTTGAGTTTTTCCGGAATTTTGATGGTGGTGAATGTAAAATAGAAAAGGGGCAGCTTTATAAAAGCTGCCCCTTTAATTTATAAATCCTCAATACTTGCTATTCTTCCCAAAAGAGCAGAGGCAGTTACTGTCGCGGGAGAAGCAAGATAGGTTTTTCCTTTTCCCTGTTTTCCAGGGAAATTTCTGTTTCCAGTCGTTATCTGAATTTCTCCCTCACCGGTTAATCCTATATGGCCTTCGGCACATCCACCGCAGGAAGCATTTGCCACAATAACACCTGCATCAAAAAGGATTTCCAGAAGACCGTTCCTTAAAAGTTTTCCATATATATCTCTTGTAGCCGGGACAACGCTGAATCTTATTCCCTCCGGAATTTTCCTACCCTTTAAAATATTAGCCACAACTTCAATATCTTCATATCTTCCATTCGTACAGGAGCCGACAAAGGCTGATTCTATTTTTACATCTTTCAAGTCTTTAACATCATAGACATTGTGGGGGTGTGGTGGTGCTGCTACCTGAGGGCCTATTCCCTCAACATCTATCTCAATTACCTTTGAATACTTTGCATCAGGATCAGGCTCAGGTTGATCCTTGATATCAGGATTAAATTTTTTGAGCTCTTTCCTGATCTTATCATTAAAAGGAATAAAGGCTACAATTCCTGCCATCTCTGTTACCATTGAACATAGTGTTATTCTTCCTGAAAGGGAAAGCTCTTCTACCGCTTCTCCGTAAAATTCAATCGCCTTACCCAAAGCCTCTTTAGTTCCTAATTTTTTCAAAATATAAAGTGTTAAATCCTTGGGAAGAGCACTTTTTGATGGTTTGCCTTTTACAATCACCTTAATTGTTTCAGGGACTTCAAACCATGTTCTTCCTGTTTTAAAAGCATAGGCTATGTCAATATCTCCCATACCCTGACCAAAAGCTCCTATTGCTCCTAAGATATTGTAATGGGAATCTGTTCCGACTGCTATATCACCCGGACCGACTTTCCCCTCTTCAAGGAGCACATGAGTTCCTATTCCACTATCAACATCATAAACTTTAATATTGTGTTTTTTAGCAAAATTTCTGCATATCTCCTGATTGATTGCATATTTTATATTTTTCGCAGGAGCAACTAAATCAAAAGTAAAAAATGTTTTATCAGGTTTTGCAATGGGAGAATCTCCGTACTCTCTCTCATAATTTTTTACAACATTAGGCCCCCCGAAATCTCTCGCAGATATTACATCAAGCTCAATCCACACAATTTTCCCCGGCTCAACCTCCTCTGAAGAGTGAGCCTGAATTATTTTTTCTATTATTGTTTTGCCCATTTTAACCTCTTATTTTTCTTGCAATTTCTTCTGCCATTTCAAGGGTTGTATTGCTTCCTCCCATATCGTATGTTCTTACCTTTTCCTCTTCAATAACCTCAGCTACCGCATCCTCTATGGCTTTTGCCTTATCCTTTTCTCCCAAAAAGTCAAGCATTATTTTGGATGCTAATATTGCAGCTGTTGGATTTACCTTATACTGTCCTGCGTATTTAGGTGCTGAACCATGGGTTGGTTCGAATACCCCGAAATTCTTGCTCATATTTCCGCTTGCTGCAAAACCCAGTCCTCCGACAAGTTGAGCTGCAAGGTCAGAGATTATGTCTCCGAAAAGATTTTCAGCAACCAATACATCGTACTTTTCAGGATTTTTTACAAGCCACATTGCCATAGCATCAATATTTGCCTCTCCGTATTCTATATCAGGATACTCTTTTGCAATCTCTCTTGCAATTCTTATCATAAGGCCTCCGGTTTCTCTTAAAACATTAGGTTTTTCAACAACAGTTACGGATCTTCTTCCATTCTTTTTTGCATACTCAAATGCAGCTCTTACTATTCTTTCGCAACCTTTTTTTGTCATAATTCTTGTGGAAATAGCTATTTCATCTGCAGGAACATCTTTGAACTTTGCCATCTTTTTATGATTTTCAAGAAGGACATTTCTTACCTCATCAGGCAGAGGATAAAATTCCACACCTGCATACATTCCCTCTGTATTTTCTCTGAAAACAACAAGGTCAATACCCTCTTTAAGATTTAAAGGATTTCCTTTGTAAGATTTGCAGGGTCTCATGTTTGTATAGAGGTCGAACTCCTGTCTTAATCTTACTATGGGGCTGAAATACACATATCCTTTTCCCTGAAGGGATGGATCAAGTTCTTTTTGAGCTTCATCTTTTGGTTTTGATGTGATTGCTCCGAATAGAGCTGCATCAGAATTTTTCAAAAGTTCAATTGTTCTGTCCGGCAGAGGATTTCCCTCCTTTTTCCAGAACTCCCATCCTATGTCTCCATAAGTATAGTCAGCGCTAAAACCGACTGCGTTTAGCACTTTCATTGCTGCTTCTATAACCTCTTTTCCAACCCCGTCGCCGGGCAATACTGCAATTTTAAAATTTGCCATTATTTACCACCTCCAAAATATTTTAGTTTATTATTTTATCTTAAAAAAAGGAAAAATAAAATAAGAATTGAAGTTAAAATTTATTCGTTTTGAATAAAGAATTTTGTTGACAAGAAAAGAATAAACTCTTACCATAATAGAGAAATGAACTATATAGAAGATCTCGAAAAAGTGTTTGAAAAACATGAAAATAAGGAAATAGCTTTCGGTCAAAAAGCCTATATGTTAAACAAATTTGAATTTTATGGGATTAAAGCTCCCTTAAGAAGAGAGATTCAAAAGCCCTTTTTAAAAAAAGAAAATTTTCCACCAAAGAAGGAGCTGGGAAAGATTATCAGAGAATTGTGGGAAAAGCCTCAGAGAGAATTTCAGTATTTTGGGGTTGAGCTTTTTTTAAAATATGTTAAAAGCCTTGAAGAGAATGATATTAAGCTTTTTGAGTTTATGATTACAAATAAATCATGGTGGGATACTGTTGACCTTATTGCTGCAAAGCTCGTTGGGGAGTATTTCAAAAAATTTCCCGGGAAGATAAAAACTTATGTTGAAAAATGGATAAATTCCGGGAATATCTGGCTTCAGAGGACTGCAATTCTCTTTCAGCTTCACTATAAAGAAAAAACAGATACAGAGCTTCTCTCATCAATAATAAAATCTCTTTCAGGCTCAAATGAATTTTTTATAAATAAAGCCATAGGCTGGGTTTTAAGAAATTATTCAAAAACCAATCCTTCCTGGGTTATTGATTTTGTAAAGAATAATCCGCTTGACAAACTAAGTATAAAAGAGGCATTAAGATTGATAAAAGATAAAAGATAGAAGATAGAGAAAGAAAATATATTTAATCAGCTTGAAATCTCTTTATTGAAAAACAGACCTTTTTCCTTTGAAATCAAAAAAACGGAAAATATTAATAAGATTATTGTCTGTATTATTTTACTATCCGGATGTGTTGCAAAGATTTCATTAAAGTACCCTGCTGTAATATGAAAAATTATGGCAACCAGAATACTCCTCTTAGTTTTATAATAGAGCCAGTTCATGATTATAACAAAAGGGAAGATGCTTATCAGAAAATTAAGGCTATGCAACCATCCGGTGGAGACAAGATTACTCTGATAATAATCTTTAATAAAAGAAAGCGGAATATGCCAGATTCCCCAGTAAAAGGCAAAGATTATCGATGTGTTAAACAGATTAAATCTGCAGCGGAGACTATCGGTACCATACGTATGCCATGCCAATTCCTCTAACACGGGAGCAATTACTAACAAAAACCATACGGGAAAAACACCGGAGGTAAAAGTGAAATGTCCTGTTATTTTAAACTGGGATACACTGTAGCCGAATAAAAGCGAGATAGCCTGAGCAAGTAATATACTACCCAACATCAGAAAAAATGTTAAAAACAAATAGATGGGTTTTATTGATTTTATATTAAAGAATCTTTCAATAATATCTCTTCTCAAATTCACATCCTTTTTTATCAACATAAAAGCGATTAGCATGGGACTTAGCAATCCAATGAAACCGAAAAAGCTTGAAAAAAGGGGAGTTAAAGCACCGGAATTGGGGAGATGGCTAAAATATGCTGCAATACTCCAGAAAAACCACGGGAAAAAGGTGGCAAGACTATAAAAAATTACGGGGTGTCTGTATTCTTTCATTAAATTATTCATATCCTTTGTGTTCCTCCTGTAAAGTATGAAGTTTTTCAAATCATTGTTTTGTCACAAAAGATGAGTTAACTGTATTCCTATTTTTTGAGCTTGAGCTTTTACGGAAATCAATATTAAAATCAATGATATGTTTTTTTTATTATTAACAAAATGTTATCAGCTCATTCCGGAACAGGTACCGACGGGTCTATTTTTCTGTTTTTCATAAATTCATACATTTTTAATACTCTCTTCTTATCAATCCCTGTGGTTTCCGCCAGATACAGAAAATCCTCCTTTGAGTAAATATTTCCGAAAACCTGAGGTTTGTACTTACCGTATTTCAGAAAATATTCCTTTCCGAAAACATTTACCACTTTTTTAGCAAACTCAGGATTGCTTATGTAATAAAGAGAAAGAGTAAAAAGGTTCCTAAATGAGTTTTCCCATCTGAGCTGATAAAGAGCTTTCAATCCTTTTATCTTGCTGAGGTGATACCATAAATTAAATCCTCCGAATTCATTCGGGTGTGACCAGACGACTGCTTTTCCGGAAATATTCAATTTTGTTATTTTTTCCGCCTGTGCGTAGAAATTGTATGAAGGTTTCCATAGTTCTTTATTGTTATTATAAAGCAATTTAGCTAAAATCGTAGCAGAAAAAGTCGCCCATCCTTCTTCTTCAGGCCCGGGGAACCATTTATGATAAGGAATAAATCCAAAAAGATGGCTGTATTCATGTAAAACGGCATTCACAGGATCAGGAAAATGAGGAGATAACTCATCGTTATTTAAAAAGTTTTGATCCATACAATTTTTTATATATTTTTTGCTTATTATCCGTCCTATAATTTTATCCGGAAATTCCGCATGAAAGCCACCTGCTCCGATTCCCGTAATCACCAGTTCCCTTACATGAGGTGAAACTCCAAGCTCTTTTTTGCTGATTTTATTTGCATAATCTATAACACGGGCTAAGTTTAATGAAATCTCCCTGAGATATTTATATTTGTATTTAATCGTTATATCATTGTATTTATCCGTGAAAAAACTCTGTTCATTCTTTTTTTCAATGATTTCATTTTTTGCTTCGGGAGGCAACAGCCCGGGAAATACATAATTGAGAAAGAGTGCTAAAACAAAAGGAGTCAACCCAACTAAAACTTTTGTTTTTATTTTCCATTGTTTGTAAATACAGAGTGTCACAATAAAGGTGGCGATAGCTGGTAAAAAAATAGTGAAAAAGCTTACAGAAAGTCCGTTGAAAATAAAAAAGACAATAAATATGCTGACTATTGATACTGCTATTAATGTTTCAAATGGCATCTTTCTGAAGCTTTTTCTCAATCCTATTGCGAGGAAAATCGTGGACAAGCCTACACTATTTAATAATGTCAATAAAACATAGGTGGAATTTGAAGCACCGAAGCTATCCTGTAGATAAGCAATGGATACAATGGCAAGGAATAAGATTCCCATTCTTAAAAACCTGTTTTTGATATTTAAACTATCTGCAAAAATATTTATGGCAAGGAATGAAATAATAAGTAGAAGGAATCTTAAAACAAGTGGTATATTGAATTCAAATGATATGAATGTTTTCTGAATATAGTTGTTTAAAAAAATTCCTGTGATTACTGGCGTTAGTATTATAATAAAGGATAATAGAATTGGTTTTGGTATTTTTGAAAAATCCAGTACAATCTTTTTCTTTCTATCCCAGAGAATTAAAATTACAAGTAGTGGTATGAGAAAATCTATTAAAGAGGGAATAACCAGCATTCCCCTCCCGTTAAAGTTTCTTGGTGATAGGTAGAACAAAGGGTCATAATTAATAAATAAAATATTAATAATTCGAAGTATAATAACCGAAAATAAAACTATTAAAATCTTTTTTCTCATTATTTTCTCTCCTCTGTTATTTGTTTAACTCCCGATTAAGATTTTACCTGCGATACCAACACCGATACCCAGGATGGCAGACATAAAAACAATGGGAATGATTGCTTTTTTGTCTTCCGAAGCAACAATAAATAATATCGGTATTGCCGAAATCTCGGCAATAATCAAACCCTTTAACCATGGGGCAATATTCCATGAGACAAAAGGAATTACCAAGCCCAAAACAACCCAATGTGTAAATGCTGAGAGATTTGCTTCTTTTTTCATCTTCTGAATTATCATGGGAATAACATCTATTATTCCTGCTACCACTCCTATTAAAAGAGCAATTAATATTTTATCCATTATCTCCCTCCTTATATTGTCTTTTTAAACTGTTAAAAATTCTTTAAACCTCCTTTGTTTATTTTCTAAAAAATACTTTTACCACATAAAATAAAAT
>JALXDT010000174.1 GCA_027070475.1 Candidatus Aminicenantota bacterium
CGAGAGAAAGATTTAAATACTCATCCTCTGAGACATATGGAGGATTTGAAACAATTAAATCAAATATAGGTTTTCTCTTTATTGCCTCAAAAAGGTTAGAGATAAAGAAATTAATTTTAACTCTATGTCTTCTTGCATTAAATTTGGCAACTTTTATGGCATCTTTTGAAATATCTGAAGCAAAAAATTTAGCATTTTTATTAGTATAAAACTTGGCAATGGAGATAATAATATTCCCGGAACCTGTTCCTATGTCTAAAATTTTCGGAGAATTTTTAGATTTTAAAAAATTTAAAGAACGATCTACCAATTCTTCTGTTTCTATTCTTGGAATCAAAACATGTTTGTTGACCTTAAATTTTAAAGAATAAAATTCTTTGTACCCAATCAAATAGGCTAAAGGTTCTCTCGTTGAAATTCTTCTATTTATTATCTTTTTATACTTGTTAATAATTTCTGGCTCAACTCTTTCCTCAAATTTTGAGAAAATTTTCTCCCTCTTTAAATTCGAAACTTTTTCAAATATTATTAGAGCTTCTAATTGAGGTTTACCACTTACTTTTTTTAGCTCATCTGCTGCTTCTCTAATTAGATCCTTTATTATCATTAAAAAAAGAGAGCTCTTCTTCTAATTTTTTTGATTCAAAATAAGTTATTAAGGCATCAATTATCTCGTCCATTTCACCATTTAAAAATTCATTTAAATTATAGATACTCATATTTATTCTATGATCAGTTACTCTGTTTTGAGGGAAATTATATGTTCTTATTTTTTCACTCCTTTCACCTGTTCCAACCTGAGATCTTCTTTTTTTTGCAATCTCCTCTTCTTTTTTTCTCCTCTCTATCTCATAAAGTTTAGTCCTCAATATTCTTAATGCTTTTTCTTTGTTCTTATGTTGTGATTTTTCGTCCTGAATACTAACAACTATTCCCGTCGGAATATGAGTTATTCTTATTGCCGTATAATTCCTATTCACATTCTGCCCCCCGGGCCCCGAAGCAGAAAAAGCATCTATTCTTAAATCTTTGGGATCTATTTTTACATCAACAGCTTCGGGTTCAGGAAGAACAGCTACAGTAGCAGTGGATGTATGAATTCTTCCTGAGGTTTCTGTTTGTGGAACTCTTTGAACTCTATGAACGCCACTTTCGTATTGAAGTTTAGTGAAAACCTTATCTCCTTTTATTGAAGCTGAAATCTCTTTTATCCCTTTTAAATCCGAAAAATTTGAGTTTAATATTTCAAGTTTCCAATTATTTTTCTCAGCGTATCTTGTATACATTCTAAAAAGTTCTCCAGCAAAAAGAGCTGCTTCCTCCCCTCCTGTACCAGCTCTTATTTCAAGAATAATATTTTTACTATCCTCCTCCTTGCTCTTTACCAATAGCTTTTTTATTTCCTGTTCAAGTTCCGCTTTTTTCTTCTCCAGTGTTTTTATCTCTTCTTCGGCAAGTTCTCTTAGTTCTTTGTCACCGCTTTTTAAAATAGCCTTATCTTCATTTATTTGTTTTTCTATATTTTTATATTCTCTATATTTTTTTATTATTGGCTCTATTTGAGATAATTCTTTTGAAAGATCCCTATACTTTGAATAATCTTTTAATATATTCTCTTG
>JALXDT010000175.1 GCA_027070475.1 Candidatus Aminicenantota bacterium
GGCTATAAGATCACTACCAGTGAATACAACCTTTTACTATTCTATTTATCAAAAGAACAAAACTTTCCCCTGTTCCAAAAAATGAAAATACCCCCTACCCCGTAGATAATTACCGTTTACAAACTCATGCTACATTCCAGCCTGACACCATATTATCAAATTCAAAATCTACAATTTTTCTGAAAAGAATTCTGAAGAATATCTTATATTGAAAAATATATATAAATCCTTTTGAAGATAGGGTATCATCAATCTTTTTTATAGTCTTTTTTACCCTATATTCAACTGTGGATTTAGAAAGATTAACCATCCAGCCCAGTGATTCAAGAGTAAGACCTTTGTAGTTTAAAAGATAAACAATAAATAAGTCTCTTCTCATCTTTCTATCAGATAAAAGCTCATCTACTAAATCATAGCTTTTGTGTTCACTTTCAACCATGATTGCATAATAAAGAGGATCCTTCAATGTGGTTTTTGCCCATGCTTTGAGAGGAAGATCTTTATTTTCCCTCTTTAAATAATTAACACTTCTATTGTAAAGGGCTCTGTAAAAATATGAATATGCTTTTCCTCTCTCTTTTCTGACAAGCTCTCTGAATGTAGAATTTCTGTTCAATTTTTCAACAACTTCACTTACTATATCTTCAATGATTTCAGATGGAATATCAAACTCTTTTTTTGAGAGATACTCAACCCCCCTTTTGATTAAATTGTTTAAAAAATTCTTTGGCATAACACACCTCCTAAAAAATTTAGGTAAAAAATTTTCAAAAACCCTTAAATTATTTTCGGGGTGTTCCGGTGTGTTACGCTGCTTTGAACTTTTCCTATCAGCTCATTAATCTTTATATGTATATTTTCTCAAATTTTACTTCCTATTGCAAGAATTAAATAGCGGAAGGGGAACAGCCAATTGATGTCCTATACCCTCTTTCCTATCGTCTCCAAATATTTTGGCAAAAATTTAAATTTATTTCCTATATCATGCCACCTTTTTCCTTGGAGACTCCCGGGTTTTTCAAAAATCAATTCAATAACTATTCCCCTTTTCCGCCGAAAGGGAGTTAAGCATCCTGAATTTCTTCAGGATTATAGCTTAACATCCACTTTCCAATTTAAACCCTGAATTTCAGTATCAAGTTTCATTATCCTTTTCTTAACTTCTCTTTTTTCTTTTTCAACCCACTCTCTATCTATGGGTAAAAAGACCTCAACCTCTTCAACCCCACCATCGTAGAATCCTCTTTCAAGCTCTTTCCATTCAACCTTTCCCATCGGGCTTTTTTGCAAAAGAGAGTCAAGTAGATTATAGTATCTTCTCAACTCTTCAAGTTCAACAAGTTTATCTTTTATCCCTGCTTTAAAACCAGCCCTCTGGATCTTTATCTGCATATCAGTAGTTTTCTTAATAATCTGTTTTAAATCTTTAATATGCTCAAGGAATCTTTCAACTTCAGCTTTCTTTTCCTCCTCGGAAATTTCCTTTCTCCTCAAAGCAGAAAGACTTCTTAAATTACTGTAAAGTTCCTCCTTTATGTTTTCCAAATCTTTTTTCTTAATTAATGCTTCTTGTAATTTCATAATTTCACCCCCAAAAATTTTTTCATATAATAAAGAC
>JALXDT010000176.1 GCA_027070475.1 Candidatus Aminicenantota bacterium
AATTCGGCTGACACCAATTCAACCATGATCTAATATAAGTATATAAAAATTAACAATATAAGGATAAGCTAAAAAGGAGGAAAAAATGCCGTGTGAATGTATTAATCAATGTCCTTTCTTTAATGATAGGATGGCAAATATGCCGGCTATGGCAGAAATTTACAAAAAAAAGTATTGTGAGGGGGATTTTCAGGAATGTGCAAGGTACATGGTATTTAAAGCTTTGGGAAAATCGGCTGTTCCTTCCGATCTGTTCCCAAACCAGAAAGAGAAAGCATTGAAAATATTAGAAGGTAAGTAGGGAAGTTTTTGTTGATAACAGTAATATTTAGTAGCCCTTCATGATTGCATTGAGCATTGAGCATCAAGCCTTGAGCTGATTTTGAATGTCGGAACGTAGTAACGATCCAGCACTTTCTTTCCAACGGTGAATGTAAGAATGTTTTGAATAAAAGATAATGTGATAAGAAATCTTCACCAAAGAATCGCCAATCAAAAAAGATAGTGCTGGGTGAATTGTGAATCGTTAATCAGAGCGGTCTGTGTTCAGTTTATAGTTATTTATCATTGTTTGTAAATTTGTTTTTAATTAAAAGCAAATTAAATAAAGAAAATAATTGATAGAAAGGAATCAACTACATTCCTTGTGATAGCTCAATGCTCATGGCTCAAAGCTCAAAGCTATTTTTGCTTTTAATTGTTATCTGTGATAACATAGGCAATAATTTATTGGAGTTATTTGAAAGATAGGGTGAGAGTTTTCTCTTTTCTGTGTTTCGGATAATCAAAAGGGAGAAAATGGAAAAATTTAAAAAATTAGGTTTATCGCAGAATACGATAGAATCATTGAGAAAAAAAGGTTATGAGGAGCCTACACCTATTCAGGAAAAGATAATTCCTCTGCTTTTGAAAGAAGAAAAGGATGTAATAGGACAGGCACAGACAGGCACAGGCAAGACAGCTGCATTCGGATTGCCTTTGATTGAAAAAGTATCGTGTAAGAGCAAAAAAGTTCAGGCTCTTATTTTAACCCCTACAAGAGAGCTTGCCATTCAGGTTGCTGAAGAGATAAATTCATTAAAGGGTAAAAAGAAGCTTAATATAGCCCCAATCTACGGAGGACAGTCTATTGAACTTCAGCTCAGAAAATTAAGGAAAGGTGTTCAAATAGTTGTTGGAACTCCGGGTAGAATTATGGATCATCTTAATCGGGGAAGTCTAAAGATTAATGAATTGTCCTATTTTATACTTGATGAAGCTGATGAGATGCTGAATATGGGTTTTTTGGAGGACATAGAAGAGATTTTAAGGCATACGAATGAAAATAAAAGAGTTTGGCTTTTTTCTGCCACTATGCCGGATAAGATTTTGGCGATTGTTAAAAAGTATATGAAAAACTATGAATTTGTAAAAGTGTCAAAAGAGCATCTTGCGACAGATCTCACGGATCAAATATATTTTGAAGTGAGAGAATCTGATAAGTTTGAAGCATTATGCAGAATAATAGATGTTGAGCCTGAGTTTTACGGGCTTGTTTTTTGCAGAACAAAGGTTAAGGTTGAAGAGGTTGCAAACAGACTTATTGACAGAGGTTATGATGCTGAGGCTCTTCACGGAGATATTTCACAATATCAGAGGGAGAGGATTTTGAATAAATTTAAAAAAAGGCGTATAAATATTCTCGTTGCCACGGATGTTGCGGCAAGGGGACTTGACATAAGTGATCTTACCCATGTTATAAATTATTCTCTTCCTGAAGATCCGAATTTTTATGTTCACAGAATCGGAAGAACAGGTAGAGCCGGGAAAGAGGGAACAGCAATAACTTTTGTTACCCCTTCCGAATACAGAAGACTTGTTTATATTAAAAAGGTTTCAAAATCCAGGATAAGAAAGGAAAAGCTTCCGGAAGTTTCCCAGATAATAAATGCGAAAATAGAGAGATTAAAAAGTGATATAGTGGAATTAATGGAAGAGGAGCAGCATAAGACCTACCTTAAAATTGCCAAGAGTCTTCTTGATGGTAAAGAGCCTGTTGAGGTATTAGCTGCACTTTTAAAGTATTCATTTAACGGTGAATTTGAAGAGAGCAGCTACAGTGAGATTAAAGAGGTTTCATTAAATAAACATGGCAAAACCAGACTCTTTATAGCAAGAGGTAAATCTTCGGGAATGGATAGGGATAAATTAATTGATTTTATCCAGAGTAAAACAGGACTTAAAAGTCTTCATATAAAAGATATAAGAGTTTTTGACAATTTCTCATTTTTAACTGTCCCCTTTGAAGAGGCTGAGATAATATTAAGGTATTTTAAAAAGCATAAAAGAGGCAAAAGGCCCTTGGTTGATAAGGCAAAGGATAAGAGAAAGGATAGTTAAT
The DNA here is from genome assembly GCA_027070475.1 of Candidatus Aminicenantota bacterium. Classification (GTDB taxonomy): domain Bacteria; phylum Acidobacteriota; class Aminicenantia; order JAMOAD01; family JAMOAD01; genus JALXDT01. The sequence continues at coordinate 2,381 of JALXDT010000176.1, forward strand.
TTACTCTCTTACCAAAGGGTAAAAGGGCTAATCTTGCCATCTTAAAATGCTGAAGTCCAAAGGGGATTCCAACTATTGTTATTGAAAAGATAATTCCCCAAAAAAAGTGGTGTAAGGCAAGCCAGAATCCTCCCAATATTATCCATAGAATATTCATTATAAATGAAAGAATCCCTGACCCTGAATCAACATTTACGACCTCTTTTCCAAATGGCCATAGGGCTATGTGAGCTATTTTGAATATTTGAAGACCGAAGGGAATTCCAATTATTGTCAGACACATAAGAATTCCTGAAAAAATATAGTGTAAAAATAAGAGAAATCCTCCGAATACTAACCAGATAATATTGCCAAGAGTTTTCATTTTATTTCCTTAAAATTATTTTATATTAATTATAACAAAATATTTAAGTAAAAGTTCTTCAGAGTTTCCTGAAAAAATCTAAAAATTCCTCTGGTATAGGGGTTTTCACACAGAGAAACTGCTTTTTTACAGGATGAAAGAATACTATTTTCCTTGAGTGAAGTGCAAGCCTCGGAAAGTATTTTTTTGCACTCCCGTAAAGCGGATCTCCTATAATCGGTTTGCCTGATTCTGTAAAATGAACCCTTATCTGATGAGTTCTACCTGTTTTAGGAAATGCCTCAACAAGCGAGAAGCCGTTTTTTTGGAACCAGACTTTGTAAAATGTAATGGCATCTCTCGGTTTGTTTGTCTTTGATGATATCTTTTTTCTGTTTTTTGTGCTTCTTCCTATCGGAAACTCAATCTTTCCTCTCTTTTTTTCAAAGCTTCCTTTTACAATTAAAACATAGCTTTTTTCAATTTTTCTTTCAGAAAATTGTTTTTGAAGTTCAAGGTAAACATCATTCTTCTTTGCAATCAGGATTAATCCTGAAGTATCCTTATCAAGCCTGTGAACTATGCCGGGGCGCTTTTCTCCTCCCACCTTTGCAATTTCTGGCCTTAATGAAATCAAGGCATTAACAAGGGTGTTTTCATAATTTCCTGCTCCCGGATGGACAACAATTCCGCTCTCTTTATCAACAACCATTACTTCATTATCTTCATATACGATTTTTAGAGGAATTTCCTGAGGTTTTAATTCAAAATCAGGCTTATCATTTATTTTAAATTCAATTATATCTCCCGCCTTAACTTTAAAAGAGGCCTTTTTAATGATTTTATCATTTATCTTTAAATTTCCATCTAAAATATTTTTCTTTATCTCAGATCTGCTTATCTCCTTTATCCATTCGCTTAGAGCAATATCAACTCTCTTTTCCTCTCCTTCAACAACAATCCTTATTTCATCCATATAGGAATTTTATTATCAATGGTTTTTATTTTCAAGGGCCCAGCTTTAAACCATCTTTTTTGATTAGTGTAGCTTTGGACAATATAGCATTGAGCATTGAGCTTTGAGCATTGAGCTGATTTTGAAAATTATAGATTTATTGCTATTTATAAATTTCTTTTTAAATAAAAGATTAAAGATTAAATAATCTGTTACAAGTTATAAATAACCTTCCTTAATGTTTAGCTCATAGCTCATGGCTCAATGCTCATGGCTCAATGCTCAGTGCTATCATGGTGCTGGATCGTCGCTATCGCTTCGAAATTCACAATACCTCTATCTTATAGTCCGCTATATTCCTCTCTTCCGTCGAAAAATTTATCCCGATTAATATGATTTCCTTGCCTCTGTTCTTATACGGCTCATAGTATTTTTTCTCTTTTATCTGCTGTATTGCTTTATTTGCATCCTGATTGCATTTAAACTCAAATATATAAAACCTCTCCCTCGTCTCTATCAATGCATCTATCCTCCCCTTTGATGTCAATATCTCAGATTTAATTCCCACTCCACTCGACGATACTATCAAATAAAACAAAATATGAAAATCAGCCTCATCTAACTTCTTCTTTTTCATCAATGTATACGGTATCTCCGAAAATACACTCTTTATTATCTCTATCGCCTCCTCTACCTCTCCTCTGTTAAGCTTACTCCTTATCTTCTTATGTTTTGATTCCCCGTCCCCAAGGTATAGTCTTGTCAAAATACTTTCGGTAAATGATACTCTTACCTCCTTATTTGGATATGATAATACATAAAGGTCATCCTCAGCATTATAATCCTTGATTGTAAGATAACCTGATTGAAACATCAGAGGAAGCGGGGATAGTCTATCAAGCTCATATACTGAAAACTGTGAGCTTGATACCTCATAATCCTCATATTCAGGTATGTAAATGTTACCTTCTTCTATTAGATTTATTAAAAATGTTGGTGTTCCCGTCTCAAACCAGTAGTTCTCTATACTTCTCTTCTCAAAGGCTGAAAATAGTGAAAATGGGTTATAAACTCTTACATCTTTTGATGAAAACCTGTATCCATTGTAATATCCCCTCAATTCCTCCCTCAACTCTTCACAATTTATGTTTTCTTCCTCACAGAATCTTTCAATATAGGGAGTTAAATCTCTGTCTATCTCTTCCTCCGTTATTCCAAGTATGTCACAGTATCTCTTATCCATTGTCAAATCCGTCAGATTATTAAGCTCTGAAAATATTGATACCTTTGAAAATTTTGTTATCCCCGTAATGAATACAAATCTTGTTTTTTTTACAACACTCGCTCCCTTAAGTACCCCATAAAATGACTTTAATAAATTCCTGTTCTCCTCTGCTATCCTTAATTCCTCTTCTCCTTTTCCAAGATGATCTATTATAGGTTTGTCATACTCATCTATAAGAAACACTATATCCTTCCCTATCTTATTTCCTATTTTTACTACAAGCTCTTTAAATACTTCCTTTAGTTTTCCCTTATTCTCAAGCTCTATGCCATAACCTTTTCCTATATTCCTTAAATATTCTTCTATACTCTTCTTCAAAATATCAGGTGTATCATTGCTTATCTCATTAAAATCTAATACAACAACAGGATACTCCTCCCATTCATAATCACTGTCATAAATATAAAGCCCCTTGAATAGTTCTTTTTTCCCTCTGAATATATTGTAAAGCGTTGAAATCAAAAGAGATTTTCCGAACCTTCTTGGTCTTGAGAGAAAATAGTATTTTCCTCCTGAAATAAGTTCATAAATTTTCTCTGTCTTATCAATATACAAATAGCCTTCGTTTATAATACTTTCAAAATCACTTATCCCGATCGGCAAATTCTTCAGCTTTTTATTCATATAAAAATAATAGCATAATATTTTTTGTTTTTGAATATTACAAGTGGTTAATCGTGAATGGTGAATAGTGAATCGTTAATCGGAGCGGTCGGTGTTCAGTTTATTGCTGTCTGTTTTTTTTATTAAATTAAATTAACCGTAGGGGCAATTCGTGAATTGCCCCTACAGATTTACTTGATTTTCCTAATCTCGTAAAGATGTCCATAATGTCCATCTAATAC
>JALXDT010000177.1 GCA_027070475.1 Candidatus Aminicenantota bacterium
TTACCATACTTTATCTTACTTTGTATTGTTGTTAATATTTCTTTTGCCTGAATCATCAAATCCTTGTTTATCCCTTTTACAATATCACCAGGTTGCAGGTACTTATCTGAATTTCCAGGTGTGATTGTTATTGCTTTCTCCCCCATAAAATTTAAGGTAGAAATTTCAAATTTAGAATCTACAGGAATCCTATACTTCTTTTTAACATCCACTCGGATAACAACACCATCTTTTTCAAACTTTACACCCTTTGTCCAACCAACTCTGTAACCTCTCATGTATACCTGAGAATGATCTCTTAAACCAACAACATTTCCAAATTTTACAAAAATCTTATAATCATTTGTAAAAAAGATTCTTTTGTCCGCAAGCCATAAAATAGCCGAAAGAATCATTATAAAACTAAAAAATATAACAACGCCCGATATAAAACTCATCTTTTTATATTTCATATGTATCTCCTATTGAATATAAATATTCCAGGGTTTCATCTGAAATTTCCTCTTTTTTCCCGACAAAGAAAACTTTTCCATCCTTCAAAAGAGCCACTCTATCTGAAACATTTTCCATCAATTCTATATCATGGGTAACAATTATAGATGTTGTGGAAATTTTTTCTTTAAGAACCTTAATAAGGTTGCTAACAAGTTCTGCATTCTTCTTGTCAAGACCAGTTGTTGGCTCATCATAAAATATGTACTTTGGTTCTTTTATCATTGCCCGTGCTATTGCAACTCTCTTTTTCATCCCTCCGCTTAGCTCTTCCGGATATTTGTCAAGAACATCTTTGGTCAATCCAACAAAAGAAAGAGCCTCTATTATTTTATTTTCAATTTCCTCTTCCTGCATTCTCTTATGCATTCTCAAAAAAAGAGCTAAATTTTCTCTAACATCAAGAAAATCAAAAAGAGCGCTATTTTGAAAAACATAGGCTATCTTTTTCCTGAAATTTTCCAATTCCCTTTTATTGTATTCTCTGATATTTTCATCATCAAAATAGATTTCTCCTGCATCAGGTTCCATCAAGCGTATCATACTCTTAATCATAACTGTTTTACCCTGACCGCTTGGCCCCAAAATCACAATTGTCTCATTATCAAAAATATCAATATCAATACCTTTTAAAACTTCTTTATCTTCAAATCTCTTTTTTAATCCTCTAACCTTAATCATAGCAACAATTCTCCAAGATAATAATCAAAAATAACAATCATTATAGCTGATACCACAACAGCGAGAGTTGAAGATTCTCCGACTCCCTTGGCTCCTCCTTTTGTCTTTAAACCAAAATAGCTACCAATTAATGAAATAAAAAAGCCGTAAACAGCTGGCTTAATTATGCACCCGAAGATGATTTCAAAACTCTTATAATCCATCTTTAATCCATTTACAAACTCATGGGCTGTAACCCATTGGCTTATAGCGGTTGAAACAAAAAAGGAGCTAAATATTGCCAAAAAGTTTGCAAAAATTGTTATTACAGGAAGCATTACAAGCCCTGCTATAACTCTTGGCATAACAAGAAAACCAACAGGATCTAAAGACATGGTTTCAAGCGCCTCTATCTGTTCGGAGATTCTCATACTCCCTATTTCCGCAGCAAGAGAGGCTCCCAATTTTCCTGCAAGAACAAGAGCCAAAATTACTGGAGAAAGTTCAATAACAGTACTTTTAAATATTACATTAACTGTTACATATCTTGGTATTAAACCAGAAGATTGATATGTTCCCTGTACTGTGGAACCCAGTCCTACGAAAATTGATATTATTGCTGCAATGGGTAGAGTTTTCGCTGAAAAATTATAGAGCTGTTCTACCAGTTGTCTTCTATAAAACCAGATCTTTGGAATAGCTGCAAGTGATTCTATGAAAAGAATAAAAATCTCATAGATTGTAGTAAAAAAATTAATTCCTTTTTCTCCTAAATTTTCAAAATATTCTCTGTCAAGCACTCTCTTCTTCCTTTATTATGGATTTTATGGATTCAATTAATTCTTTTCCTCTTTCCAAAAGAGAAAAGGAATAATTTTCAGTTCTCCAGCTTACAACCAAAAGCATAATAGATCCTGCTATCATTTTCGTTATATGGTTGGGATGAATTTTTTTTATAATTCCTTTTTCCTGAGCTCTTCTAATCAAAGACACTATTAAAATTTCTCTCTCTTTCATAATTTTTGTTATGTTTTTTTTAATAGTAGGTGAATAGGAAAAGGCATCAAGTGAAAATATGACAGCGGTTATTTCTCTGTTTTTTTCATAATATTCAAGTTGTGAGGTTAATATTTCTTCTATTTTTAAAAGCTCGTCTTCAGTATCACTGTATTTTTCAGTTATACTTTTGTGTATTGATATTATCTTTGTGAATATTTCATTTATAAGATTTTCTTTGCTTTTAAAATATCTGTACACAGCTGGTTCTGTTATTCCGACCAATTCTCCAACCCTTTTCATAGAGAGAGCAGAAAACCCCTCCTCATCTATGATTTTAATTGCGGTTTCAAGAATTTTTTCCTTTTTACTCACATTCATCTTTTTTAATTCCTAAAGTTAGTTAGTGCTAACTAATTATTTTACAATTAAAAACAACCGAAGTCAACCCCCTTTTTTTCGTTGAAGTTACAATTTAAAAAAGACATATATTGTTACAATAAATTATGTCACATATATGAGAAAGTAAGAAAGAAGGATAAGTTTTATTTTAATAAAAACATAGTTAGCACACCTTCGAAAATATATATAGAAAGGGGTAAAATAAAGAAATTCAATATTCAATGTTTTGACATTTTTTCGAGAGTGTATATAATTAATCATATTAAATTATTAATGAGAGGTTTATAATGAGGAAAAGGACTGTCTATTCTTTGTTTTTTTTATTTCTTTTTGCCACTCTTTTTTCAGAAGGAATTCAAAAAAGCTGGGATAACCTTAAATATGGGAATCACAGAGCTGTTGTTTTTGTTTCAAAAAAATCCGATGCTGTTCTGGCTAAGATAGAGTGGAGGAGAAGGGATAAAAATCCTGAGAATAAAGAAATAATATTAGTTGATTCTTTGACAGGAAAAAGGATAAATGAGATCGTAAGGGTTAATATTAATCCTGTCTTCGGAGAAATTATTTTTAAGCATCAATCGGTTCCGGCAAAATACTATGTTTACTATTTACCCTATAGATACAGAGGTTCAAAAAATTATCCTAAAACAGAGTATTTAAAAAACAAAAAAATAGTTATGACTGAATGGTTTAAAAAGTACTCAAGTTTGAGTGTGAACGAAATCAAGAAGCTACCCAGGGCAAAGTTTTTATCTTTAGAATCATCCGATTCTTTTAACGAATTCACAGAGATGGAAAAAATAGCTTCTCCGAAAGAAATTAAAGATCTAATTGTGAAATATAGGAATAAATCATATCTTCTTTTTCCTGAGAAGAGAGAGAATATAATAAGAATGTTTGATACCATTCCATACAGATGGGTTAAGAAAGGACCTTCTGAGATAATCTCTCTTAAATCTATGAAAGGTGAATATCTTACATTTCAGATCGGAGTTTTCCCCTTTTCAAAGGATTTAACCAATATTAAAGTCAAGTTTTCACCTTTAAAGGGGAATTCCGGCACAATACCTTCCGAAAGAATCACCTGTTTTAATACAGAGGGAATAAATCTTGAAGGGAAAAAGTTTTATAAGAGAGTTTATGTAAAAAAAGGAAAGGTATTACCCCTATGGTTTGGAATAGATCTGAATAAAAGCATTAAAGAGGGAGTTTATACAGGATTTATTAAAATTAAACCTTTTAATGCTGAAGAACAAAAGGTGAAGATAAATCTTTCTGTTATGAATAAAGAGATAAAAAACAGAGGAGATGATGAACCATTTAAACTTACAAGATTAAGATGGTTAAATTCTACTCTGGGAGAAGACAATAAGCCCGTAAAACCTTTTACTCCTGTTAAATTAGATGGTAACAAAATTAAAATTTTAGGAAGAGAGATAAAAATAGGAAGAAATGGATTTCCGGTCTCAATAAAAAGCTATTTTGATGATACTTTAACCAAAATAAATAAAAAGGGAGAGGAGCTTTTAAAAGAGCCCGTTGTTTTAGCTGTTGTAAAAAATAAAAATTACAAGATTAAGTTTGGTAAACTTTTCTGGACTAAAAAGGAGGCTGGTTTTGTAGAATGGAAAGTTTTGGGTAAAAGCGATTCTTTTGAAATGGAAATTTACGGAAGAGCTGAGTACGATGGTTTTGTTGGTTATAAAGTCAAAATAAGAGGGATTAAAGATTCTGATATTGAAGATATTTTCCTTGAATTACCCTTTGAAAAAGATAGAGCTAAATATATGATGGGTTTGGGTTTTAAAGGAGGAATAATTCCTGAAAATTTTTCGTGGAAGTGGAATAAAGAGAAAAATCAGGATTCTGTATGGATAGGTGATGTTAATGCGGGAGTTCAAATCTCCGTAAGAGGTAAAAACTATATAAGACCTTTAAATACAAACTTTTACCATATGAAGCCTCTTAATATGCCGATTTCCTGGTTTAATTCGAGAAAGGGAGGCTTTTTTCTCAAAAGGACGGAAAATAGTGTCAGAGCAAGATTTTACAGTGGAAAAAGAAGGCTTGATAAAGGGCAAACCCTACATTTTTACTTTTCCCTTTTGATTACTCCGTTTAAAACAATAAACACAAAACAGCACTGGAAAAACAGATACTTTCATTCCTTTAAACCACTTGAAGAGATAAAAAAGACCGGAGCAAATATTGTCAATGTTCATCATGCGACAGAAATAAATCCATTTATAAATTATCCTTTCTTAAGACCTAAAAAGATGAAAGCTTACATAGATAAGGCTCACAAAATGGGAATGAAGGTTAAGATTTATTATACTGTAAGAGAACTTTCAAATCATTCCCCTGAAATTTTTGCTCTTAAATCTTTTGGAGATGAAATATTTTCTCCCGGCAAGGGAGGAGGTCCCTCATGGTTGGTTGAACATTTCGGAGATAACTATATTGCCGGCTGGTATGTTCCAAAGTATGAGGATGCTGCAATCATAAACAATGGAGTTTCAAGATGGCATAATTATTATATTGAGGGATTGAATTGGCTTGTAAAAAATGTGGGAATAGACGGACTTTATATTGATGATATTGCGTTTGACAGAAGTATTATGAAAAGAATAAAAAGGGTGTTTGAATTAAATGGCAAAGAGGCAATAATTGATGTTCATTCCGCAAATCAATACAATCCGCGTGATGGTTTTGCAAGCAGTGCAAATTTGTATCTTGAACACTTCCCGTATATAAACAGATTATGGTTCGGAGAATACTTTAACTATGATTCAAAACCTGATTACTGGCTTATAGAAATTTCGGGAATACCATTCGGACTGATGGGGGAGATGCTTCAGGGAGGAGGAAATCCTTACCGTGGAATGATTTATGGAATGACAGCAAGACTTCCCTGGGCAGGAGATCCGAGACCCCTCTGGAAGGTGTGGAATAATTTCGGAATAGACGATAGTGAGATGATAGGTTATTGGTCAAAAAAATGTCCTGTAAAAACAGATAATAAGGATGTATTGGCAACAGTTTATAAAAAAGAAAACAGAACTATGATTGCCCTTGCGAGCTGGAGTGATAATGAACTTAATGTAAAACTTAAAATTAATTGGAAAGCTCTGGAAATAAAAAAGGAGAAAGCTACAATTTATGCTCCTTCGATAAAAAATTTCCAAAAGGAGAGATATTTTAAGATAGGGGAGCCAATTCCAATAGAGCCCAAAAAGGGGTGGATTTTAAT
>JALXDT010000178.1 GCA_027070475.1 Candidatus Aminicenantota bacterium
GAATAAAATTTTTTCACATAATTTTTACCATTCTCTCCCATCTTTAATCTTAAACTTTCATTATTTAAAAGATATTCTAAACCTTCAAAAAACTCATTCCTGTCTAAATAGTACAAACCTGCCTGACTTTTGAGAATATGATCTTTCATAACAGGACTATTTCCATTCACCAGGACAGGAGTTCCGACAGCCATGGCTTCAAGCATTGATATTGACAAGCTTTCAAATTGGGACGGATGAACATAAAGTGTAGCTGATTTTAATGCCTGCCATTTTTCTTCTTCTGATAAAAAACCCAGATATTTAACTCTGAAATCCGAAGGAAGTTCCATATTCTTTTTTCCTCCAAGCAAAAGCTGAACATAATTTTTCTTTGAAAATTCAAGAAAATTATTTACAAGAAAATCAACCCCCTTTCCTCCGTCAATTCTTCCTATGTAAATTATAAAAGGTTCAAGGGGTAAATATTTTTTTAAGAAAGATTCAGTATCAATTTTTTCAGGAGCCTCTATCCCTATTCCCCCAACAAGTTTTCTCACCTGATTATTTTTAACGGGAAAAACTTTATCAATAAGCTCCAGTTCTTTTTTCGTAAGAGCCAGTATAGCCTCTGGCAATTCAAAAGTTCTTTTCATTATTTTCATATAGAGAGGAAGCTCATCATGGGTTGTCGGGAAAAGTATTTTTGGTTTTTTAACAAGAGGTAAAGAAAAATAAACAGGATAATAGAGATATGTAAAAAAGAAGAAAATGTCAAAATTTTCCTGCTCTTTTTCAACAGCTTTAATCAAAGAAGGTACTTCAGGTCCCTGCCTGATAATCCATTCCTCCTCCTCTTCCTGAGTATGTTCTTTTTTCTCTGAAAAAAACTTTTCACTATATTTATTAAATTCTTCAATATCCCTTCTCCTCTCAACTTTATACCTTTTAATCAAAATGTTTTCAGATATTCTATACTCCCCCTCAGGATATTCATTTTCCCAACTAAGATAATCTTTAGCTGTTGTTGTGTAAACAGTAAAACTTATATCTCCCGATAATTTTCTTAATAGCTGAAGAGCATAGTATTCAGAACCTCCGATTATTTCTTCTCCGAATCTTTGAATAATAACTCCGATTTTCAACAATTGTTACTCCTTATCAAAATTCGTATAAATACTCAAATCCGATTTGATACCATAAAATTTTATATTCTTAAAGTATTTATTTACAGTCTTTTTAATTGTCTCAAGCTCCATTCCAAAAAATGCAGTGGAAAGAGCATCGGCGGTTATACAGTCATCTGCTACAACTGTCATACTAATCCACTTTCTGAAAGGATAACCTGTAAATGGAGATAGAATATGACAGTATCTTATTCCATTAGAAATAAAGTAACGCTGATAATCACCGGAAGTGGCAATAGCTTTATTTTCCACGCTAAATATTTTTATCACACCGGATTGTCTTGGATGCTGAATTCCTATTATCCATGGTTTCCCTTGTTCATTAACTCCTCTTGCTATAAGGTCCCCTCCGGCATTAATAAGGAAATTTTTTACCCCTGATTTTTTAAAAATTTTTGCCGCCCTATCAACAGCATAACCTTTTGCAATTCCTCCAAAAT
>JALXDT010000179.1 GCA_027070475.1 Candidatus Aminicenantota bacterium
AAAAAAGAGAAAAAAGAGGAGACTAAAGAGGGTTCAGAGGAGGAAAAAGGAGAAGATAAAGATTAAAGGGGGTAATGATGGGAAAAATTATAGGTATTGATTTAGGAACAACAAACTCCTGTGTTGCTTATATGGAGGGAGCAGAAGCAAAAATAGTTCCTTCATCAGAAGGGAGTAGAACAGTTCCTTCTGTAGTAGGTTTTACAACTGATGAGGCAAAAATTGTAGGTAATATTGCAAAAAGGCAGATTTTAACGAATCCTAAAAAGAGTTTTTACTCAATAAAAAGATTAATTGGAAGAAAATATGATTCTAAAATAGTTCAGGAATTAAAAAAGAGAGTTACCTATGAGATTATTCCTGCAGAAAATGGAGATGTTAGATTAAAAATGGGAGACAAAATACTAAGCCCCCAAGAAATTTCGGCTTATATTTTAATGTATCTTAGAGATAATGCAGAAGAGTATTTAGGGGAAGAGATAAACAAGTCAATAATTACTGTTCCTGCAAATTTTGATGATTCTCAGAGACAGGCCACAAAAGATGCAGCTACAATAGCAGGTCTTGAAGTTTTAAGAATAATAAATGAACCGACTGCAGCTTGTTTAGCTTATGGTTTTCACAAAAAAAGGGAAGGTAAATTCTTTATCTATGACCTTGGAGGAGGAACCTTTGATGTGTCTATATTAGAAATAAATGAAGGTGTATTTAAGGTTCTCTCCACAAGAGGAGATTCCTTTTTAGGAGGAGATGATTTTGACAGGAGGATAGTAAACTGGATACTGGAGGAATTTAAGAAAGAGAATGGAGTTGATATATCCAATGATCCTTTTGTTTTCCAGAGAATTGTTGAAGTTTCAGAAAAGGCTAAGATGGAATTATCTTATACTACCGAGACAGAAATAAACCTTCCCTATGTTTATATTGATGATAATGGGCCAAAACATATAATAAAAACTTTAACAAGACAAAAACTTGAAGAATTAACAGGAGACCTTGTTGAAAGAACAATTCCCTATATGAGAGAAGCTCTTGAAAAAGCAAATTTATCCAAAGAGGATATAGATGATATTATCCTGGTAGGTGGTCAAACCAGAATGCCACTTATAAAAAGAAAAATAGAGGAATTCTTCGGGAAAAGTCCGCGAGCTGATATTAATCCCGATGAAGTTGTTGCTATGGGAGCAGCCGTACAGAGTGCGATTTTAGCAGGAGAGATCAAAGACATTGTCCTTCTGGATGTAACTCCACTATCCCTTGGAATAGAAACAAAAGGAGATGTTTTCACAAGAATAATCCCAATGAACACAACGATACCCGTAAAAAAACAGAAGGTTTTTACAACAGTTACTGACAACCAATCCGTGGTTAAAATTCATGTTTTACAGGGGGAAAGGGAGATTGCATCAGAAAACAGATCACTTGGCTGGTTTGAATTAATTGACATCCCCCCAGCGCCTAAAGGAGTGCCCCAAATTTTGGTTACATTTGAAATAAATGCTGATGGAATAGTTCAGGTTTCAGCAAAGGATAAAGCTTCGGGATTTGAACAAAAGATTAAGATTAATCCTTCTTCCGGTCTCTCTCCAGAAGAGATTAAAAGAATGAAAGAAGAAGCGGAAAAGTATAAGGAAAAGGATATGCTGAGGAAACTTTTAAATAAAGAAAAAAATACGCTTTCATCCATAGTTGAAGCTATTTCACATTCTTTTAATAATCTAAAGGATAGAATGAAAAATGAGCACAGAGTGGAAATAGAAGGATTTCTAACAAGGGCAAGTTCAGCTCTTCAGGGAGAGGATCTAAAAGAGTTGGAAAAGGTAAGAAAGGAAGGTGAATATATTCAGGATAAACTTTATGATATAATAAATGAAATTTATAATAAAGGGATTTTAGGAAATATAGGCTCAGTAGCTAATTCTGATGATAATAAAGATAAGGAAGTAGAAGAAAAAGATGAACAATAAGGATCTTTATGCGATTCTTGGCGTATCAAGAAATGCAACTAAAGAAGAGATAAAAAAAGCCTATAGAAAAAAGGCACTGGAATTTCACCCGGATAGAAATCCTGATGATCCAGAAGCAGAGGAGAAATTCAAAGAAGCTTCTGAAGCATATTCAATTTTATCTGATCCGCAAAAGAGAGAAATATATGATAGATATGGATACAAGGCAATAAAAAATAGTGGGAATTATGGAACTTATACGGATTTCAGTTCTATCTTTGATGATTTTGGAGATATATTCGGTGATCTCTTAGGTGATTTTTTTGGTTTTGGAAGAAGTTCAAGAAGAAGAAACAGGCCAAGAAAGGGGGATGATATATGGGTGGAGCTTACCCTTGAATTTGAAGAGGCTGTTTTGGGAACAGAAAAAGAGGTTGAGATTCCAAGAAAAGAGTTCTGTGAAGTCTGTAAAGGAACTGGAGTGGAACCCGGTCACAAAAAGGAAACCTGTCCGACATGTAAGGGAAGAGGTACTATTAGAATCTCTCAGGGGTTTTTTTCAATTTCTCAAACCTGTCCAACATGTAATGGTTACGGAGAAATAAACAGACATCCATGTAAAAAATGTAAAGGAAAGGGATATATCTATAAAAACAAAAAGTTAAAAGTAAAAATTCCGGCAGGTGTTGATACAGGAACCAAGATAAGAATAGAAAATGAGGGAGAGGTTAGTACAAACGGTGGAAGAAGAGGAGATCTCTATATTTCTGTAAATGTAAAACCCCATAAATTTTTTAAAAGAGAGGGAGATGATATTCATCTTGATGTTAGTGTAAGCTTTTCTCAGGCTGCACTGGGAACAATATTAAATCTTCCGACAGTTGATGGAAAAAGCTTTGATTTTAAAATTCCAGCAGGAACACAGAGTGGAACAACCTTTAAAATAAAAGGCAAAGGGGTAAAATCACTGAGAGGTTATGGCACAGGAAATATGATAATCAGAGTAAATGTTGTTACTCCCACATCCCTTAGCGAAGAAGAAAAAGAGCTTTTTAGAAAACTTGCAAAGCTTAGGGGAGAATCATTTATTGAGGACAAGGGAACACTTTTCAATAGAGTCAAAGATTTCTTCAATTGAGTAGAATAGATTCCTTTTTTATTGAGAATAATGAAAATATAATAAAAGGAGATGAATTTCATCATCTCTCAAAAGTTTTAAGAAAAAAAACTGGAGATAAAGTTCGTCTATTAAACGGAAAGGGAGAGATATCTTGGGGAGAAATATATAAAATCGAAAGGGAGAGAGCTTATGTTAAAGTATTGGAGAAAAAAATCTATAAAAAGAAATTTCCAAGTTTGAATTTTTTTATCTCCTTTGTACCTCGGGAAAAGAGAAATCTAATTGTTCAGAAGTTAACCGAATTAGGTGTTTCTTCAATAAACTTTTTTCCATCAAAATATTCAAAAGTTGCTTATATTAAAAAAGAAAAAGAGAAAAAATTAGTAAAAGTTTCAATAGGTGCCATAAAGCAGTCTGGAAATCCATTTCTTCCTAAAATAAAGTTTTTAAACTCATTTGATGAAATTTTGAAATTAAAAGGTAAAAACATATTTCTTTCTCAAGAGGGAAATTTTTTGATAAAATTTAATATGAAAGAGGATTTTTTTAAGCAAATTAATATTTTAGTAGGACCTGAAGGGGGATTCAGTGATGAGGAGATAAAAAGTATCAGAGAAAATGGTTTTGAAGAGATGAAAATATCAGAAAATATCCTGAGAACAGAGACAGCTGCCATCTCTTCAGCTGCTATCATAAGTTATCTAACGGAGGTAAAATGTTTTTAAAAGGTGAGAGAATCGGAAAGTATGAGATTGTAGATGCAATCGGTAACGGTGGGTTCGGGGCAGTTTATCTTGCAATAGATACATGGTTACAGCAAAAGGTTGCCCTCAAGGTTCCCCATCAGCAAAGTGAAGAGTTTTTCAATCTTGTAAAAGAAGCAAGACTTCAAGCTTCTTTAAATCATAAAAATATAGTGAGACTTCTTACTGTTGAAAAGATAGATAGTGTTTTTTTTATGGTTATGGAATACATAGATGGAGAAACCCTTGAAAGTATTATAAAAAGAAAGGGGAAACTTCCTCTCTACAAAGCTCTTATTTACTTTGAACAGATTTTAGAAGGAGTTAACTTTGCCCACAAAAAGAATATACTTCACAGAGACCTTCGCTCTTCAAACATTATGGTAGACAGAGATGATACGATAAAAATAACAGATTTTGGTACATCAAGAATCTTACAAACTCAGCAGTATGCTTCAACAAAGATAGGAACTCCTCCATATATGGCTCCTGAACAGTTTGACGGGAAAGCTACCTTTGCTTCTGATATTTATTCAATAGGCTGTATTTTTTATGAGATGATAACCGGAGCCCCTCCCATACTCGATAATAATCCTTATAAAATAAAGGAAAAAGCTCTAAGAAGAGAGGTTAAGCCATTGAACTCTTTAAGCAATGAAATATCAATTGAATTAAACAGAATAATCATGAAGATGATAGAACCTCAGATTGAAAAAAGGTACAAGGATGTAAGTGAAGTTTTATACAATTTAAAAGTTTATTTGAATGATGATGATAAAAGGGACTACCTCAATAAAATAAGAGATAGAATTAAGGAAAGTGAGAAAAAGGAGGAAAAAACCTATTGCTGGAATTGTAAAAGAGAGATTCCTCCTTTCTCCAAAGTTTGTCCATTCTGTGGTGTTGAACAATAGGGAATGAAAAAAAAATTTAAGGATTTGGAAGATTTTAATAAGCCGCGAGAGAAACTTTTTAAAAAAGGGGAAAAAGCTTTAAGCAATATAGAGCTTTTATCAATAATAATCGGAAGCGGAGTCAAGGGAAAGGACCTATATAAAATATCAGAAGAGGTTTTAAATATAATAAAGGATAAAAAGGATTTTAATTTAGATGATTTGATAAATATAGAAGGGCTCGGAAGAGTGAAAGCCTCAAGGATTGTTGCAGCAAAAGAACTGTTTAAAAGACTTTCAAAGGAGGATGAATTCAAGATAAGAAGACCTGAGGATGTTTACTCTTTTTTATATGAAATAAGAGATAAAAAGCAGGAGCATTTTGTTTTAATTACACTTGACGGAGCACACAGAGTTATAAAGAAGAGAACTTTGTTTATTGGAACTTTGACACAGAGTATTGTTCATCTCAGAGAGATTTTTGCCTATGCCCTTGAGGACAGGGCAGCATCAATCATAGTAGCCCACAACCATCCTTCCGGAAATCTTCAGCCCAGCGAGGATGACCTTTTGATAACAGAAAAAATCAGAGAAGCAGGGAATTTAATGGGAATAGAGCTCCTTGACCATATAATAGTTTCCAGAGAAGGATTTAAGAGAATCGGTTAAATATTTTTATAGCATACATAAAATAATAAAGCTTTTCATCACTTTTTTGCTCTTCTTCTATTCATACCCCATCTTACGTAAAAATCCTTGCATATACTCACCATATCATATCTTTTCTTTTCCCCTACCCTTTTATTCAATTGGTAATGATAATTCGAGTTGTTGCATGGTTGATTTATTATCTCTCTTTTATTATAATAATCTACATTGTGGCGGTGTAGCTCAGGGGTAGAGCAAGCGGCTCATATCCGCTGCGTCGGGGGTTCAAATCCCTCCATCGCCACTTTTTTATTATGATTAAAATTTTCATTAAATTCAGAAATTTTGTTACTAAAAACAAGCTTATTGAAAACGGAGATAAAGTTCTTTTATCCTTTTCAGGAGGTCCTGATTCAACAG
>JALXDT010000180.1 GCA_027070475.1 Candidatus Aminicenantota bacterium
ATTTTAAAGGAGGTTATGATGAAAAAATATATTTGTACAGTGTGTGGTTATATTTATGATCCAGAAACAGGGGATCCGGATAATGGTATTGAGCCAGGAACCTCTTTTGAAGCACTTCCAGAAGATTGGATTTGCCCAATGTGT
Organism: Candidatus Aminicenantota bacterium; assembly: GCA_027070475.1. Classification (GTDB taxonomy): domain Bacteria; phylum Acidobacteriota; class Aminicenantia; order JAMOAD01; family JAMOAD01; genus JALXDT01. Next base: position 145 of record JALXDT010000180.1, read on the forward strand.
GGTGCTGGAAAAGATATGTTTGAAGAACATAATTAAATAATAACAAAGGAGGTTTTTTATGGATGCTGCCTTATTGGCAAGAATTCAGTTTGCAGTAACAATAGGTTTCCATTTTTTATTTCCTCCTACAACTCTTGGTCTTTCTCTGATTATTGTTATTCTTGAAACTCTTTATCTAAGAACAAAAGAGGATGTTTACAAGAGAACATCAGCTTTTCTTGTAAAGATCCTGGGTCTTGTGTTTGTTATAGGAACAGCCACAGGAATTGTTATGGAGTTTTCCTTTGGTAATAATTGGGCTGAATATGCAAAGATGGTTGGAGATGTTTTCGGAGCGCCACTTGCAGCGGAAGGTGTTTTTGCATTTTTCCTCGAATCTATGTTTTTAGGTGTTCTTGTCTTTGCGAGAAACAAGATTTCAGAGAAGGCTTACTGGTGGTCAGCTTTCTTTGTTTTTTTAGGTTCTCACCTTTCTGGGCTCTGGATTATCATTGCAAATTCATGGATGCAAACTCCAGCAGGGTATAAGATTGTTGAGATAGCAGGTAAGAAAAAAGCCGTTCTTACAAACTTTTTTCAAGCAGCGATTAATCATTCAACTTTGAACCGTTATACTCATGTTGTTTTTTCTGCTTGGATTACAGGAGGTGCTGTTGTTGCGGCGATAGGTGCTTACTATCTTTTGAAAAAGAAATTTGAAAATGAGGCAAAAAAGCTATTCAATGTTGGTGTAATTATTTTTATTATATTTTCTCTCCTACAACTTGTGTCAGGACATGCAGGAGCTGTTAAAGTTGCAAAAACTCAACCTGCAAAGTTAGCTGCATTTGAAGGTGTTTGGAAAACCACAAGAAATGCCACTTTAGATATTTTTGGTATTCCTGATGAAAAGAATAAGGTAACAAGGTGGGAAATCGGAATTCCGGGACTTTTGAGTTATCTTGTGTATTGGGATACTAATGGTGAAATCAAAGGATTAAACGAGTTTGGAGAGGACATCCCGCCGGTTTTTATTACTTATACTGTTTACCATATAATGACAGGCTTAGGTTTCTTTTTCATTTTTGTCGCCCTATTGGGAATTTTCCTTTATTGGAAGAAAAAAATCTGGGATTCAAAATGGTTTTTAAAACTTATGATATGGACTGCTCCTCTTGTTTATGTGGCGGTTCAAACAGGTTGGATGGCTGCTGAAATTGGAAGACAACCATGGATTGTCTATAATGTAATGAAAACTTCTGATGCTATTTCAAAAGTCGTTCCAGCAGGTCAAATTCTCTTTTCCCTGATTATGTTTATTTTGATTTATACTTTTCTTTTTGCAATATTTCTGAAAATTTTCTTTAAGCTGATAAGAAAGGGTCCTGAAGAAAAGATAGTTCAGGGATATTAAGGAGGAGAAAATGGCAACATTACAAATAATATGGTTGTTATTAATAGTTGTTCTTCTTGTTGGATACTCAATTCTTGACGGGTTTGATTTAGGAGTTGGGATTCTAACTCCATTTTTAGCAAAAAATGACACAGAGAAAAGAATTTTATTTAATGCGATAGGGCCTGTCTGGGATGGAAATGAAGTCTGGCTTTTAACCGGTGGAGGAGCTCTTTTTGCTGCATTTCCTCCTGTATATGCTACTGTTTTCAGTGGTTTCTATCTTGCTCTTATGTTAGTCTTATTTTCTTTAATATTTAGAGCAGTTTCTTTTGAATATTGGTCTCATGATGAAGGGAATAGAAGATTATGGTGTAAGGCTATAGTTATTGGGAGTTTTATTCCATCCCTTCTATATGGCGTTGCACTCGGAAATGTGATACTTGGAATCCCGCTAAATCAGAACCATGACTATGCAGGAACTTTTTTTACTCTTTTAAGACCTTTTCCCTTATTAACAGGTCTTTTAGGCCTTACAATGATCCTAATCCATGGAAGTGTTTTTGCTGGATTAAAGGCTGAGGGAGAGATAAGAAAGAGAGCTCATTCAATTGCTTCTAAATCACTTATTTCCTTTATTGTTCTCTTCATTATTGTATTGATAGTTGGAATTCTTCAAATCAAAGGTGTGGCGTCAAATATTGTAGGCTGGTTATTTGCTCTTCTTACTATTGTTTTCTGGTATTTAACACTTGCCAGTGTGAAAAAGGAAAAGGATAGTCAGGCTTTTACTTTTTCCTCTCTCATTCATGTTTCAATATGGGGATTGATCGCAGCTGTTCAGTTCCCCTATCTTGTAAGAGCTACTGATCCAGCTTTAAGTATGAGCCTTTATGACTTTTCATCAAGTAAATTAACTCTAACGGTTATGCTTATAATTGCTCTGATAGGAATGCCTGTTGTAATTGGATACACTATATATATTTATAGGATTTTTAGAGGGAAGATTAAACTGGAGGAAAATACGGGATATTGATATAATTATTTTTTATTTTTTAAAAAATCGATTTTGGAGGTTAAAGTGGCAATACATAAAATTAAGGAAAATATTTTTTCTGTAGGAGCTGTTGATTGGGATAGAAGATTATTTGATGAATTAATTCCTCTTCCTGATGGTACAAGCTATAATTCTTATCTGATTTTTGGAAGTGATAAGATAGCTTTAATAGACACGGTGGATCCTGAAAAAAAAGAAGAATTAATAAATAACCTAAAAAGATTGAAGGTTGAAAAATTAGATTACATTATTGCAAATCATGCAGAACAAGATCATTCAGGGACAATACCGGCTCTTTTAACTCTTTATCCTGAGGCTAAAGTTGTTACAAATCCAAAGTGTAAAGGGTTTTTAAAAGATCTTTTGCATATTGATGATGAGAAATTTATAGAAATTGCAGATGGCGATACATTGTCTCTTGGAGATAAAACATTGGAGTTCATATACAATCCATGGGTACACTGGCCTGAAACAATGTCCACTTATCTTATAGAGGATAAAATTCTATTTTCTTGCGACTTTTTTGGTTCTCACAGAGCAACTTCAAGTCTTTTTGTTCAGGACGAGTACAAGGTGGTGGAAGATGCAAAAAGATATTATGCGGAAATTATGATGCCTTTTAGAAATCACATAAGAAAAAATATAGAGAAGATTTCTTCAAAAAATATCGAACTTATCGCTCCAAGTCATGGTCCTGTTTATGATAAGCCCAAAATTATTATAGATGCTTACAAAGAATGGATTTCGGATAATGTGGTAAACAGAGTATTGATTCCCTATGTATCTATGCATGGCAGTACTGAAGTTATGGTTTACAAACTTGTTGAAATTTTGACTGAGAATGGAATAGATGTGATTCCATTTAATTTGACTAAGACAGATATCGGTGAATTTGCTATGGTTCTTGTTGATGCGGCAACTCTTGTTTTAGCAACACCCACTGTTCTTGCAGGCCCCCATCCTTCTGCTGTTTATGCGGCTTACCTTGTAAATGCTCTTAGACCTAAGCTTAAAGTTGCATCCATAATGGGTTCCTTAGGTTGGGGAGGAAAAACAGTAGATATTTTAACAACAATAATGAAAAATTTGAAAGTTGACTTCATAGAACCATTACTAATAAAAGGACTACCAAAAGATGATGATTTAAAAAAGATTGAGGAGTTTGCAAAAATAATTATTGAAAAACATAAAGAGTTAAATTTAATTTAAATTAATTAAGGAGGAAAATATGAATATAGGGAATTTATTTCAAACCGGTGATTGGAAGAATGAAAAACATTCTCCGGTTATTGAAATTTTGGAGAAAGGTGAAAAAATTAAAGTTAGAGTAAGCGTTGGTAAGGAAATTCCACATCCCAACACTACAGAGCATCATATTAGCTGGATTGAAGTTTATTTTTTGCCTGAGGGAGAAAAGTTCACCTATCATTTGGGTAGGTTTGATTTTGCAGCTCACGGAGCTTCTGCTCAGGGACCAAACACCAGTTCAGTTTATACTGAACCTGATGTAACCTTTTATTTTAAAACCACCAAATCAGGGAAACTTTTTGCTTCATCTTTCTGTAATATTCATGGCCTATGGTCAAACTCTATAGAATTAAAGTTATAGAAAAATGGATTATACAAAATATTCAGTGGAAGATAGTATTCTAACAGCTATTAAAAGTGAGATTGAGGCAAAAAAGGTTTATGAGCGGATAGCGGAAAAAGTTGATAATATGATGCTGAAAGATAGACTACTCTTTCTTGCCAAGGAGGAGGTTAAGCACAGAGAATATTTCGAATCACTTTTTAAGAATCTCTTTCCTGACAAAGAACTAAAAATACCTGAAAAAAGCCCTGTTCCCCTTCCTGAAATTGAAATAGATAAAGAGAATATATTATTAAGTGAAATTTTGACAAAGGCAATGGAAGCTGAAATGGCAGCATTTGACTTTTATATGAGCCTTGCCAAAAAGTTTGATGATAATGAAACAAGAAAGATGCTTGAGTACATTGCTTATATGGAAAAGGGACACTATAATCTTCTTGAATTAGAAAGAAAAGTAGTGGAATCTTCTGAAGATTATGAAATTGATTGGCCTATGACCCATGTTGGTCCGTAAAAAAAGAGGGGGCAACCTCCCCCTCTTTTTCTTTTTTCTTATATTTGTATTGACTTCCATTGGTATAAGCGGGACAATATACGAAACTAAATATAAATACGATGCTGATGTGGTTGTTTATAAAACAAAATACAAATATGAGGCAGATTTGATTGTTTATGTTTCAAAATATAAATATGAAGCTGAAGGAAAGGATGAGATATGGTATTTCTCACCTTATAAGTATGAAGCAGATGCTAAAGTTTATCTGACAAAATATAAATATGAAGCTGACCTAATAGTTTATTTCACAAAATACAGATACGAAGCCAAGTGGGTTAATTCATCAAGATTTAGAGGAAGTTTTAAATAGATTTAATAGACAAGAGTTCTTCGCCTTTTTCAATAACCTCTTTCACGGAAACTGATTCCATGCAAAGTTTTTTTTCAAGTGGACAGGTGCGGTGTGTGCAGGGTGAGCATTCAACTTTATGAAAAACTATTTTATGATTTTTGTTATAAGGATAGGTGAAAGTAGGAATAGTAGGTCCGAAAATTGCTACCACAGGAACATCAAGAGCATTGGCAAGATGCATCAATCCTGAATCATTTGATAAAAACAGATCCATTCTTTCTATTAAAGCCATTGCTTCTCTCAAGGATGTTTTACCGCATAGATTTATTGATTTTTCCGTTTCAACCTTTTTACAATCCTCAGAATCTTTGCTGCTTCCGAAAAGAAAAATTTTTGCATTATATTTTTTTTCAAAATATTCCGCTGTTTTCCTAAATCTTTCGGGGAACCATTTTTTTGAATCTCCATAGGCTGCCCCCGGAGAAATTCCTATTTTAATTGAATTTTCAAGAACTCTTGATTTAAGAAATTTTTCAGCATACTCCTTTTCTTTTTGGGCGGTGAAAAGTTGTATTTTTTCTATTTTTTTATCTTTTAATCCCTCCGAGAGAATAAGATTTCTATAATAAAATGAAAAATGTTTTGTTTTATCATATTTTTGTTTTATTCTTTTTGTCAGAAAAATTCCTCTTCCTTCATTCAGATATCCAATAATTTCCTTAGGCTTTGCAAAGGAAATTGTAAAAG
>JALXDT010000181.1 GCA_027070475.1 Candidatus Aminicenantota bacterium
ACTTTATATTTTTTGTTTTTATAAATGAAACTTCCGGGTCTTTCATCATATTTATACCCCGAGTACGTTTCAACTTTAATCTTCTTAAGTTCTCTCAATCTTAAAATATCTTATTGAAAGGTATGCAAAAATAAGTGTAAAGCCCATAAGAACTAACAGATGGAGCAACACAGTTGAAAAGGGATATTTGTAAAAAAGGAGCTTATCGAGTGCAGACATAGCCCACCCGGTCGGAAGAAGCATTGCAATAGTTTTCATAAAATCCGGCACAATCTCAATAGGCCACCAGCAGCCTCCCAGAGCAGCCAACAGATTTGCAACAAGCACTGCAACTCCGACAACTGCCTCCTGCCTTTTTAAAACAGAACCTAAATAGATGCTCAAAGATGATGTAAAAAAAGAAAAAACAATTAAAATAACAAGCATATTCAAAAGAGGGATAGTACCAAAAGTTACAGAAAATAAAATAATCGTCGCAAGAACAAGTATAAATGAAACAATAAAAGCAAGTATGATGTTTGTTAAAAACAGACCTATCCATATTCCACTCTTTCCCATAGGGGTTATAACAAATCTTTTCAACATACCTCTCTCTCTTAACATACTGAGATTTGTTCCACCGTATATCAGGAGATTAAAGAGTATAAACATCAGTATTGTTGCAGGAAGCTGGTGAACAACCCCTGAGGGAATATAGCTTGCTTTTCCCGCCCATTCGGATTTTATTTCAAGAATTTTTTCAGGCTTTGAAATTCCAAGATATTTTTTCACCAAAAATTTGTAAACAGCTCTGTAAAGAGATATCTTTATTTGAACAGCTTTGCTATCCAGACTCCTGCCCTTCACTTTAAATTTAAGAACAGCGGTTTTCCCTTCCCCTACTCTTTTTGAAAATCCCTCTGGAATTATCAGCTCCCTTTCCGGCTTTTTTTCCTTTAAATTCTTCTCTAATAAAATATTTTCATTTCTCAAATAATCAATAAGCTCAACTGAATAAACTCCCTTATCAAGGTTTTTAACCGAAAGTTTTATTTTAACCGATTTATTGGCACTGCTATCACCCACTCCTGAAAAAACAAAAATAAAAAACATCGGCAATACTATCGCCCAGAAATAAAATGACTTATCCCTTAGAATAAGCTTGAACTCTGTTAATGCAAAGTGAATTATTCCCTTCATTTTACCACCTTCTTAAGGGCTTTTATGTTCAGAAAATACGAGAGAAAAAGAAGGAAAAGTGAAATCAAAAAAGAAACAAAGATCATATTGTAAAATCTTTCCATTCTCCCGATAACAAGAGAGATTACAGATTCAGTAATATAAAACAATGGTGATACCACTGAAAACTTTGAAAGTGACGGAGGTAAAGCACTAACGGGGATCAAAGAGCCTCCAAGTATTGCGAAAAAGAACACAAAAATCATACCCAATGTATTGACCTGCCTTTCATTATTGGAAAGTCCCATGATAGTGGCTGATAACACGGTAAGAGTTACGGAAGATACAATAAGTGTAATCAGAAGCCAAAAAATATTATTTGTCTTTAAATTGAACAATAATCTTCCTGTTATAGCAAGAATTATCTCTATTGTAAAAACAAAAATAATGGAGCTTAAAATCCTTGAAAAAAAGTATTCTGATTTTTTAAGTTCTGATAAGAAAAGTCTTTTTATAATAAATTTGTTTCTCTCTTTAACCATATCATTTAAAATCGCATTGGATATGAAAAATAGAAAGAAAAATGACATACCTGCAAATATATATATCACAAAAGAAGTTTTCTTCCTCTTTTCTGTTAATTCCTCAATTTTAATCTTTTTATCCTTAAAAAGGGGGATTATCTTTTTTATTTTAGGCTCAATACTATCATAAAGGTTTTTAAACATAGCGCTATCAATATTTTTCTTATCATCAACAGCTTTTCTTATGGTTTCAATTTCCTCTCCGAATATTGTCAAAATATAATTTGCCCCATCCTTTAATATATTCATACCCGTTTCAGCTATCATAGGATAGATTATCTCAGTCGGATTTTTTATAAGCTTCATCTCTGTATTCTCTCTTTTTATCAGTCTATCGCTGAACTTTTTCGGAATAATAATGACAGCCGAGACCTTTCTATTGTTAATAAGCTCCATTGCTTTATCATAGGATACACTTGAAGCATTTATGTATTTTTTCGCTTTTTCATGTGAAAAAGCACCCTCCAAAAAATCAGAAATAATTTTGCCCTTATCATTGTTTACAATAGCTATTTTTATAGGAGAAAACCCTGAATCAGATCCATCTCCTCCGAAAGCGAACCACATTATTAAAGTTATCAAAACAGGAGATAATATGTAAATAAGCACCAAAACAGGTTTATTCCACCTTCTCTTATAATCAATAGCGGATAGTTTTAAAACTTTTCTCATTGCTCTCTTAACTCCTTTCCCGTTAATTTTAAAAACAGAGTTTCAAGATTTGGCCTTTTTATATCCATAGTATTGATCATAACTTTTTTCTTCATAAAAAGCTCAACAGTCTCCGGAATAATCTCCTCAGCGTCAACTTCAACAACTATTTTTTCTTCAGAAAGTTTAATAAGTTTTAATTCCGGTTTTTCTCCTATAATCTTCTCCACTTTATCCAAATCAAATACTCCTGAAAACTCCACTTCAAGTTCCTCTCCTAAATTTGAAATAAGCTCTTTTAAGGTTCCCTGAGCTTTAATTTCACCTTCATCCATTATCGCAATTCTATCGCATAATTCCTCAGCTTCCTCAAGTTGATGAGTTGTGTAAATAATAGCCATATTTCCATCAACAAATTTTTTCAAAAGCTCTCTTATATTAACCCTTGCCTGTACATCGATACCAACAGTAGGTTCATCCAGGAAAAGAACCTCAGGTTTATGAATAATACCGATTGCAATATTAAGTCTTCTTTTCATACCACCAGAAAATTCGGAAACCTTAGCTTTTTCCTTCGAACCCAATTCCATAAGATTCAAAAGATAATCAGCTCTCTCCTTTGCCTCAGACTCCCCCATACCATAAAGAGCCGCCCATAGCATAAGATTATCCTTTGCTGTCAACTCCTCGTAAAATGCAATCTCCTGCGGAACAACACCTATCTTTTTTCTCCACCACTTTGTATTTGAAAAAATATTTTTTTCTTCATAAAAAGCAGAACCTGAATCAGGTTCTATCAAAGATGTTAATATTGAGATAGCTGTTGTTTTACCTGCTCCGTTCGGACCTAAAAGCCCGAATATCTCTCCCCTTTTAACTTCAAAACTTATACCCTTCAGAGCTTCCACCTCGCCATAACTCTTTTTAATATTTTTTACGGTTAACATAAATTTAGCCTCCTCTGACAAAAATCTTACTAAAATTTTTTTTATAATAAATAAAAGATGGTTTGTTGTCAATGAAAAATATAAAATTAAAATGATAATCTTGAGCATCAAGCCTTGAGCTGATTTTGAATGTTACTGGTTTATTGTTTCCTGTTATTTTTTTTATTTAATAAAATAAACCGTAGGGGCAATTCACGAATTGCCCCTACACACAAAATTTCCAAATCACAATGTATTTTTTCATTTTTTTACAAACATTAATGTTTATATGAAATAAACTTTTTTAAATTATTAATTTTGTAGTATAATAATTTCTTCTTAAATAAATTATTGAGGCTTGATTTTTATGCTTTTTTCTTTTAAACTATTGGATAAATTTAGGAGGTAAGAATGAAAAAAGGTAGATCTCTATTTCTTGTAGCAATAATTGTAGCCTTAGTTTTTTTGCTTAATATTTCATGCAAAAGCCTTAAATACTCAAATTTAAAAGCAAATTTTTACTTTAAAAAAGCAAATGCAAAATATGAAGAAGAGGATTATTCAGCAGCAGCTAAATTTTATACTGAAGTAATTAAAGCGGATCCAGACTTTATTGCAGCCTACTTTTATCTTGGTTCATGTTATCAACAGGTATTCAAACCGGGTTTACCATTTGATAAAGATCTGGTGTTAAAGATTGGAAACACGCTGGATAAGATTAAAGATCTTAACCTTCTCAAAGAAACCGTCAAAAAAATAAACTTAATAAATGATTATGAAGAATTAAAAAAGTTCGCAGAAAATCTCAAAGTTCCTGAAGAAACAATAGAAGAAAAAAAGGAAGCTAATACGGAAGAGAAAAAAGAGGTTACAGAGGAAAATGCTGAAGGTAAAAAAATAGAGGGTAAAACAGAAGAACAAACAAATAAAATAAATAAAGAAGGAACAAAAGAGGAAGAGGGTTCTGTAGAGGAAGAAAAATCAGAAAATCCGACTGATGAAAAGGTCGAAGCTATAATAAAGAAATGGGAAGAGGAAAAAAAGGCTGAAGAAGCAAAGAAAAAAGCAGAGGAAGAGGCCAAAAAGAGAGCAAAAAGATCTCTTGTGGTAACAGAACAACCAACTCAAAAACCCGAAAAGAAAGAAGAGGAAAAACCTCAACAACCTCAACAGCTCAATCCTCAACAAAAAAAATTAATGGTTAAAAATACATTAAGAGCAGTCAAAGCACTTGCAAACACAATTTTGATTAAATATTATGATACAGCAACCTTGGATTCAACCCTTGCCCTTGCAGATCTATATGATAAATTAGGAATCTTTGATAAGGCAGAGAAATACTATCTTGAAATACTTAAAGCATATAAAACAAACAAAGCATACTATGTTATCTCTGACTTTTATTCAAAGTATGGAAAAAATGACAAAGCAATCGAATACTTAAACAAAGCTATAAAGATGAATCCCAATGATCCTGATGGTTATCTCTATCTTGCAAAATTCTATTCGGAAAGCATGGGGAAGTATGATGAAGCAATAAAAGCAGTAGAACAAATGATCAACTTAATCGAAAAAGATCCAAATGCGGACAATCATAAAAAAGCAGTTGCATACTACTGGTTAGGATTCTATTCATGGGTAAAAAGTTTCAGAAAAAAATACATGCCCCCCGATGAGAGAGCAAAAATTGTGAATAAGGGCATGGATGCACTGATGAAAGCCATAGAATTGGATCCAAAATACCCCGAACCCTATGCTTATGTCAACTTATTATACAGAGAAAAGATAAAAGTCAATCCTGCGAAGAAAAAAGAATATCTTGCCAAAGCAAAGGAATATGTTGATAAGTTCCAGGAACTTTATAAGAGATTACAGGAAAGACAAAAACTTGCAAAAGAGCTTGAGAAACAAAAATAATATTTAAATAACATAAAAAGAGGGAGAATCAATTCTCCCTCTTTTTTTATTTATAGAGAAAAACGGGGCGTAGCGCAGCCTGGTAGCGCACCTGCTTCGGGAGTAGGGAGTCGGAGGTTCAAATCCTCTCGCCCCGAAATTTGAAAATGAGGAAAGCATTTTTATATAGAGTAAAAGGAAGAGTTCAAGGGGTAGGTTTTAGATATTTTGTCTACAAAAAGGCCATTTCTCTGGGTATTTACGGTTATGTAAAAAATCTTCTAAACGGTGATGTTGAAGTGTGGGCTGAAGGAGAGGAAGAGAAATTGAATGAACTGGAATTAATTTTAAAAAAAGGTCCTGTTCTTGCTCATGTCACAGAATTATTAAAAGAAGAAAAAAGACCTCAAAATTTTAAAGATTTTCAAATCTCATATTAAATATAAAATAAAGGAGGAAAGGATATGGGAGCACATAATTTGGGTTATTTAAAAATAATGGGAAAGAACAATGGTTTTTTAGGAGGTTTCATGGT
>JALXDT010000182.1 GCA_027070475.1 Candidatus Aminicenantota bacterium
ACTTAATACAGAAGATATAGATTTCCTTCAAACAATTCTGATGCAGCTTAATATAATAATTGATAATATCGAGCTATACCAGAGCTTTGTTGAAAAAGAAAGAATCAAAAAGGAACTTACAATAGCTAAAACAATTCAATTAAAAATGCTTCCTGAAAATCATCCGGATTGGGAGAGTATAAGAATAGAATCATACACTCGTACATCTTATGAAGTTGGAGGAGATCTTTATGATTTTTTAGAAGACAAAAAAAATTACTATGTAACAATCGGAGATGTTTCTGGAAAGGGTTTATCAGCTTCGCTAATTATGGCTTCAGCTCAGGCAAGTGTAAGAGCACTTATAAAGGGGGGGAAGAAAAATCTCAAATCCATTATAAAAAGGCTTAATTCTGTACTTCTCTCAATTACAAAGTCAGAAATGTATCTGACTTTTATTATTTTAAAAATCAGTAAAAATAAAAAAAGCTTTGAGTATTATAATGCCGGTCATCTCCCAGGTTTATTGTTCAGAAAAAACGGAGAAATAATCAAACTAAATAAAGGAAGTTATTTTTTAGGAATGTTTGATAAAATAGAAGGGGATGAGGGCAAGATAGAGATAAAAAAAGGTGATTCTATTCTCCTCTTTACAGACGGGCTTTCTGAATTCGAAATAAATTCAAAGGAAATAGGAATTGAAGGAGTAGAAAAATATTTCATAAAAAGTAATTATAATATAAAAAAACTTTATGAGCTTTTATCAATCAAAAATAAGAAGAAACTCAAAGATGATCTAACAATGATTTCCATAAACTTTTCTTAAGATTTACTCAAAATTTTCTTTTAAATATTCATAATCTTCCCTATTATTAACATTGAAAAAAGAATGGAGGTTTTTATCATAAACTTTAAGCTCCTCTTCACTAATCTCAAGTATTTTAAACTTTTTATAAAGATTCGATACCTTAAGGTCTTCTGAATCAATCATTTTAAATAATTCGTTCATAATTCCCTTTGAATAAATTGCAACAAGAGGTTCATAATACCCTCTGATAACAGGCACAATAATATCATAATCTTTTGAAACTTTAGAAATTAAATATCTTAAAAGCTCTGAAGAAAGCAATGGTAGATCCCCTGCGAGCACAAGCACATAATCATGTTTTGAACATTTAAGAGCTGAATAAATTCCTACTATAGAAGCTTTTATATTAAAAACATCATCACAAGATTTTATGTAAGATAATCTTCTTCCTACAATAAAATAGTCATCACTTATTGAGGAAATTTTACTAATAATTAATTCTAAAAAGGTTTTTCCTTTAAATTCCAATTTCAGCTTATCTTTACCAAATCTTTTACTTTTACCTCCTGCAAGAATAGCAATTGAAACCTTTCTCTTTCTCATTTCATTTCACCAAAAAAATCTATAACATTATATTTTATTTATAAATTAGAGGCAATACCCTTACTCTTCCCTTTAACTTTCGATCCTCTTCTTTTCCTTTAAATTCAAAGTTTTCCTAATTACACCTTCCATACTTAATTATTGTTTTTAGTTTATCCCTAAAATCATAAATGCTATAATAATTAATATATAACCCTTTA
>JALXDT010000183.1:0-1536 GCA_027070475.1 Candidatus Aminicenantota bacterium
AAGGTAATTTTTTATTAAAATCGCATCAACTCTTCCCCCTATATTAAAGAAAAAGAACAAAAATTCATCAGAAGCAAGGTTTTCGGTTTTTGAAAACATCAAATATTTAATAATATTCATAATCCCTTTCTTATTAATGGGATCAATAGAGGAACCGCATTTGTAAAAAACTGATAATCCTGAAAGGGGTAAAGAATAATCGGGAATAATGAAAAATTTGATTTGATTCGAGGGAATTTTAAAATAATAGCTTTCAGTTTGAGATAGTAATTCTCTATATGAAAAAAAAAGAATTAAGATTAAAAAAAAATAAAGGTATTTAAAGTTCTTTTTCAAGTTTTACCTTATTATTTTCATCAAGGATAATTACCCGGGGTTTAAAAACCTCCTCCTTCTCTATCATCGCATAGGAGGCAATGATTAACCTATCACCTTTTTCCACCTTTCTTGCTGCCGCTCCATTTAAAATAATTTCACCCTTTCCTCTCTCTCCCTCTATAACATAGGTAGAAAATCTTTCCCCATTTTCAATATCATATATTTCAACTTTTTCATACTCCCTAAGGTCAGCTTTATCCATTAAGTCTCTATCTATTGTTATAGACCCATTATATTCTATGTTTTTTGATGTTACCCTTGCCTGGTGAATTTTGCTTTTAAGAACAAAGATCTTCATTATTTCCTCCTAATATTGTGTTGTCAATTAAGCGAGCTTTTCCCAGATAAACTGCAACTGCTACAAGTGCCTTATCCTTTATTATGTTCAATGGCCTTAATTTAGCCAGATCCACTATTTCAACATAATCTATTTTAAGAAGATCGTGAGAGTACAAGATTTTTAAAATCTCCTGTTTTATTTTAAGACTACTCCTTTCTCCTCTTTCAAAAAGTTCTTCAGCTTTTTTTAAACTTTTGTAGAGAGCTACAGCTTGCTCTCTTTCATCTGCAGTTAAGTATCTGTTTCTTGAGCTCATCGCAAGGCCATCTTTTTCCCTTATAATAGGAAGAACTCTGAACCTTATATTTAAGTTCAGGTCTTTTATCATCTGCCTGATAATTAATGCTTGCTGAGCATCCTTCTGACCGAAATAGGTTGAATGAGGTTGAACAATATTAAATAGCTTTAAAACAACTGTGACAACTCCTCTGAAATGTCCTTCCCGTCTTCTTCCGCAAAGTGTTTCATCCAAAAGATTCACATTTACAAAGGTCGAATATCCCGAAGGGTACATTGTTTTACTTGTTGGATAGAAAAGATAATCAACTCCTTCATTTTCCAACAATTTTCTATCCCTTTCAAGATCTCTTGGGTATGATGAGAAATCTTCTGCTGGCCCGAATTGGGTGGGATTAACAAAGATGGAAACAAAGGTAATACTGTTTTCTTTGATGCTTTCTCTTACCAAGCTCAGATGACCTTCATGAAGATATCCCATCGTTGGTACAAAACCTATACTTTTTCCTTCCTTTCTTAAATTTTCCGTTAATTTTTGAATTTCTTTTATATCTTTTATAATTTTCATCTTTTTATATTTT
>JALXDT010000183.1:1546-5733 GCA_027070475.1 Candidatus Aminicenantota bacterium
AAACTATTTTTTTAAAAAGAATACCTCTTTTTCCGAAGGGAATTTCCCTGTTTTGATATCTTCTATATAATTTTTGACAGATTTTTCAATTATTCCTTTTACATTGGCATACTCACGGACAAAGCTCGGAGTCTTTTCATAGTTTAAGCCGATGAGATCATGGAGAACAAGGATTTGTCCATCACAGTATCTTCCGGCACCTATACCTATCGTAGGAATATTTATTGATTCTGTTATTAATTTTGCAGTCTCTTCAGGTATTCCTTCAAGTACTATTGAGAAAACACCAAGCGATTCCAATTTTTTCGCTTGAGAGATTAATAGCTTGATCTCTTCCTCTGTTTTACCCTGTATTTTGTAACCTCCCATTTTAATTACGGATTGAGGTGTCAGACCAAGATGCCCCATTACGGGAATCTCAGAATTAACAATCTTTTCAATTATTGATTCTTTTTTTTCAACTCCTTCTATTTTAACAGCCTCCGCATTTCCTTCTCTTACAAGCTTTATTGCATTTTCAACTGCCTTTTCCTCTCCTGTATGGTATGAGCCAAATGGCATATCCACAGCAAGCAAAGCATTTTTAACACCTTTACTCACAGCTTTCAGATGATGAAGCATAATATCCATTGTAGCTTTAAGTGTTGTTTTTTCCCCTAAAACAACCATAGCAAGACTATCCCCAACTAAAACAATATCTATTCCTGCTCTATCCACTGCTATAGCCGACGGATAATCATAGGCTGTTATTGCTGTGATTTTTTCTTTTCCCTTTCTTTTTTTAATAATGGGAGGTGTTATCTTCAATTCTCCTCCTCTATAAAAAAGAATTTTTTCCCCTCTCTTGTATTGGAGATCTCTTCAATTATTTCAGAAATCCCTTTTTCTTTTTCTCTATAGTTAAGATTATCAGCTTTGATTACCAGAGAAGGAGTTTGATTATAATTAAAAGCAAAATGATTATATTCCTCATTTAGCTCTTTCCAGAGTTTAGGTGGAATTGATTTTTCCTCTTTTGTTCCATACTTTTCTATTCTTCTTAGAAGCTCACTATTTGTAAGCTGAAAAAAGATTACAAACTCAGGCTTTCTTATACTTCTGTAAAAAAGTTCATACATTTTATTATAGATTAAAAGCTCATCCTCTTTTAAAAATTTAAAGGCAAAGATTTTATCCTTTTCAAGGAGAAAGGAAGTTATAATAATTTCTCTGAATATTGATCTTTGCTTCAATGAAAGTAAAATTCTCCCTCTTTCTACCAAAAAAACAAGCTGGGTTAACAGTGCCAATCTTTCATCCTTCGGATTGGATAGAAAAGATTGTAAATAGGGATTTTCTTCCACATCTGTTACAAAGCGTGCATTTATTCTTGTTGCTAATTTTTGACCGAAAATTTTTTTCCCTGATTTTGGAGGACCTTCTATTGCAATATATTCATAAGGTAGATTATACATCTTATTTATTTTTCTCTTTTATAAAAAGGTGTTGGAACAACCTTAGCTTTTTTCTTACCTCCATGGATTCCAATATATATTTCAGTACCTATCTTTGTCATATCAATAGGTAGGTATGTAAGCCCGATATTCTTCTTAATATAAGGCATATAGCCTCCGCTTGTAACATAGGATACACTTTCTTCTTCCTCAAGAGATCTATAAACATCCTCAAGGGGCCTTGGTATTCCGTCCTCAACCATCTCAAAACCAACCAACAATTTGGAGACTCCCCTTCTTCTCTGCTGTTCAAGAGCTTCTTTTCCAATAAAATCTCCCTTATCAAGTTTTAATATCCATCCCAGATCTGCTTCAAGTACTGTAGTTGTTTCACCTATGTCATTACCGTAAAGGGGCATCTTTGCTTCAAGTCTGAGGGAATCTCTTGCAGCCAGTCCACAAGGTAGAATATCAAACTCCTTTCCATTTTCAAGAAGAGCAAACCATATTTTCTCAGCTTCCTCTTCATCTCCTTTGAAATAAATCTCAAAACCATCTTCACCTGTGTATCCTGTTCTCGAAACTATTGTCTCTTTTCCCATTACTTTTCCTGTCTTAAACCTATAGTATTTTATTGTTGACAAATCAAGGTCTGTCATTTTTTGCAAGACTTCCTGAGCCCTTGGCCCCTGAATAGCAATCTGAGTATATTCATCCGAAAGATTCTCGGCTTTTGCATTAAATTTTCCGCCTTTATTTAGAATCCACTCATAATCCTTTTTTGTATTTGCCGCATTTACAACAAGGAGAAACTCATTCTCCCCCAACATATACACCAATAAATCATCCACAAAGGTCCCCTTTGGCGTTAATAGGGCATTATAATGAATTTTCCCGGGTTTTAGTTTTTTTACATTGTTTGCAGTAAGATAATTGAGCATTTCAGCTGCCTCTTCTCCTGTTACAAGTATTTCTCCCATATGGGATACATCAAAGATTCCTACGCTGTTCCTAACTGCCATATGCTCCTTTATCATACTTTTATACCAAATCGGCATCTCAAAACCTGCAAATTCAATTATTTTACCATTTAATTTTTTGTGTGCATTGTAAAGCTTGGTTCTTTTCATTCTCTACTCCTTTATTTTGATTTTTTAAATTATCATTAAAGCTTTTTAAAGTCAATAACTATTTTTCTCTGTAAAAAACTATTGACCAATAGCCTACCCAGTGTTTTAGTGAAAAGGGAGCTGTTATACCTATACCTATTCCATAAGCTGGTAAAATTCCTGTGGTATAACTGTCAGAGTACCTTGCAGGATAACCGACTATTTTTTCACCTGTCAAAGAATTTATTACTCTTGAAACTGTTAGTACTCC
Organism: Candidatus Aminicenantota bacterium; assembly: GCA_027070475.1. GTDB lineage: Bacteria > Acidobacteriota > Aminicenantia > JAMOAD01 > JAMOAD01 > JALXDT01. The sequence goes on from JALXDT010000183.1 coordinate 4,360, forward strand.
GAAAGGAACAGTATATCTTCCGCACCAATAAATATTTTCTTTCCATACTTTATTTGCATAACCTTCTAACTTTTCCTTTGTAATAACTCCTGACAAAAAGGTTTTTCCGATATAAATATCCTGTTCTGTTCCCTTTTTGTGAGCATTTTCATCAAGCCCGAATCTTACATCTCCGAAATCCGGTCCATAGTGTGTTGTATCCGTTGAGATTAAAAAGCTTATATCCTTACCAAGGATAAGCTTATTTTCTTTTATATATTTTGCCATCAAACCTGCTAATTCTTTTGATATTATATTAAGATGCTCAAAATCCATTGTTGTAACCATTATAGGAAGAATCTTCACATCTCTGTTGTAATATTTTAAAAAGGCGAGCATAGCTTCTATTGAGTGTTCAAGAGAGTGAGCTTTATTACTTATGAAAAAATGCTTTTTATTAAGGTTTTCACTCAAAAATTTTCTGAACTTCTTATCTATTTTTGTATTAGAATAGGGAGACTTCCACTCATCAAAATCATCAAAAATAATAAAGTTTTTTGGATCTTTAAGAGCTAACCTGGGTTTTCTGTGAGTTACTCCGAAAACAACAACTGTTTTTGCCTTTGCAATATAAGGAATAGAATACATATAAACTCTTCCGGCATACATATGATCATCATGGGGAGAAATAGCTGCGATTATCTTTTTGCCTTTGAGAAAATCCGCCTCCTTTTTAAGACCGTCTTTTTCAGCAGCTTTTGCAAGCTTAATTATGGTTTCAATCTGATTGGATTTCGTGCAAAACCCTACATCATCCACAACATTTCTCACCTTTGTTTCAGCAAAGCCGTTGATTGAAAAAAGAAGAACAAGAAAACTTAAAATTATTTCCTTCATTCTACATCTCCTTATAATTGCGATTATATAATTTTAAAATAAAAGTTAAAAGATTGCAAACCTATAAGAAGAGCCCGATTATGAATTTTTTACAATCTCCCCTATTGCTTTCAGTTTTTCTTCCCTTAATATTTTTACTTTAGATCTAATTTTATCCAAAAGTTTTTGATTTAGATCCTGATCGCTGTCTTTCGTTACTTTTTTAGTATCACGTAAAATAGGTATGATTTTGCTGTCTTCCAGACCTAACAAAGCACGAGTTGTTCGTGTGGGAATATCGCTAGGTAGCGGCTTTTTCACGAATTCGATAATTTGCTCTTTAATGGGAGCTTTTCCGCTAGCAATAATAGAATCGCCCCGCTTAAGTTGGTCAGCGGCGAGAATATAACGCTTGTCTCCATCAGGATATTGAATGAGGGCAATATTGGCAGAACGATTAGGATCATACTCTAAAGAAATAACTTTACCAGCAATATCTCGTTTATTTCTCTTAAAATC
>JALXDT010000184.1 GCA_027070475.1 Candidatus Aminicenantota bacterium
GCTCCATCCCCTTTCCTTGGCCCTATTTTTATAATTCTTGTATATCCTCCATTTCTCTCAGAGAATCTTGGAGCAAGTTCATCAAAAAGTTTTTTTGTTTGATTCTTTTTATTTAAGAATTTTAAAGCTAACCTTCTATGATGTAATGTTCCCTTTTTCCCGAGGGTTATCATTTTTTCAGCAAGAGATCTTGCTTCTTTGGCTTTAGCTACAGTTGTGATTATTCTCTCTTTTTCAATAAGAGAAAGAACTAAATTTCTTAACAAAGCTTTTCTATGACCTTGATTTCTTCTTAATTTTCTGTGGGCTACAAGATGTCTCATTGCTCAACTCCTTCTTTTTGATTTATTTTATTTTCTATTGCCTTAAGAAGATCATCTTTTATCTTAATGCCTGCATTAAAACCTAATTCTTTCATTTTTTCAATTATCTCTTCCACTGATTTTTTACCCAATTTTTCGGTTGCCATAAGCTCATTCTCTTCCATTTGAATTAACTGATAAAGATAGTTCACATTTGCTCTTTTCAAAGAATTTGTGGCTCTTGCAGAAAGAGATAAATCTGTTATCTTTGTACTCAATAGATCTATTTTCTCCCAGAGCCATTCATCATCAGAAGATTTTTCAAATAATGTTAGCTCTTTATCAGAGCTCATAAAGATGGAAAAATGCTCTCTCAATATTTTAGCCGCTTTGTCAACCGCATCAACAGGGTCCACACTTCCATTTGTCCATACTTCCAATATCAACTTTTCATAATCTGTTCTAAACCCAACCCTTGCATTTTCAACTGAAAATTTTACATTTTTTATAGGTGAATGAACAGAATCAACTGGAATAAAACCATCACCTTTATAATTATATTCAGAAGGTACATAGCCAAAATTTTTATCAACATTCATTTCAATAACAAGTTTCCCACCTTTATCCACAGTAGCAATGTGAATCTCTTTATCAATGATTTCAACTCCTTCAGGAACTTTAATATCCCCTGATTTTACTTCTCCCTCACCTACCTTTTTAAGGGTTAATTTCACAGGACCTTCAGTTTCCATTTTTATAGGAATTGATTTTAAATTAAGAATAATATTTAAAACATCCTCCCAAACTCCGGGTAATGTGGAAAATTCATGAACTACACCTTCAATCTTAACTGAAGTTATAGCAGCACCCTCTATAGAAGAAAGTAACACCCTTCTTAAAGCATTTCCAACTGTTGTAGCAAATCCTCTTTCAAAGGGTTGTGCAATAAATTTACCATAATAATTTGTAAGAGTAGATTTATCTACCTCTACATCTCTCGGTCTTTGAAAACCTTTAATTATATCTTTCATTTAAAAATTCCTCCTTTACTTGGAGTAAAGTTCTACAATTAAATGTTCTTCAACAGGAATACTTATATCTTTAATTGTAGGCAAATCAACTATCTCAATTTTATACTCTTCATAATTAACCTGAAACCAATTAGGAATTCCCCTATTTGCTGAATTGGCAAGATTCTTTGCTCTTTCAATAAGTTCTTCTACCTTTTTCTTTTTATTTTCTTTTAACTCTATAACATCTCCCTTTTTAACCATCATAGAAGGGATATTTACATTCTTACCATTTCTCTTGAAAAAGCCATGCCTGACAAGTTGCCTTGCCTGATTTCTTGATTCTGCAAAACCAGCTTTGTAAATTACATTATCCAATCTTCTTTCAAGTAATTGAATCAAATTCTCACCTGTAACTCCACTCATTTTATTAGCTTTTAAGAATGTGAGATAAAATTGCTTTTCACTCATCCCATAGTGTCTTTTAACTTTCTGCTTTTCCCTTAGCTGCAAATTATACCCTATTAACTGCTGCTGCCTTCCTTTGGCAGACTTTCCCGGAGGAAATTTTCTCTTTTCAAGGGGGCATTTATCAGTATAGCACTTTGCTCCTTTTAAATATAATTTGGTCAACTCTCTTCTACAGAGACGACATTTTGCATCAGTATATCTTGACATTTATTATCCTCCTAAACTCTTCTTCTTTTTCTTGCTCTACAGCCATTATGTGGGATCGGAGTTACATCCCTTATTGATTTAACTCTAAGCCCCGCAGAATGAATTGTTCTTAAAGCTGCTTCTCTACCGGGCCCCGGTCCCTTTATATTAACATCAACCGATTCCATTTTATACTCTTTGGCTTTTTCAACTGCCTGTTGAGCTGCAATCTGTGCTGCAAAAGGAGTACCTTTTCTTGCACCCTTAAAACCAGCCACTCCTCCGGAAGCCCAGGCAAGGACATTTCCTTCAGGATCAGTGATAGTTACTATCGTATTATTAAATGTAGAATAAATATTAGCAATTCCCGATGGAACGACTCTTGTAACCTTTTTCTTTTTTCTACCTCTTCTTCTCGGTGGCATTTATTTCCTCCTATTTTTTCTTCTTAATTAATGAGCCCTTTGGCCCCTTTCTTGTTCGAGCATTTGTTTTTGTTCTTTGACCTCTCACAGGCAAACCCATTCTGTGTCTCATACCTCTGTAAGAATTAATTTCCATTAATCTTTTAATATTCATCTGAATTTCTTTTCGTAAGTCACCTTCAACTTTTTCTTCTTTCTCTATTATACTTCTTATCTTATTTATCTCCTCAGGACTTAAATCCTTCACCTTCCTGTTTCTATCAACTCCAGCCTTTTCCAATATTTTTAAGGACTTAGATCTCCCAATCCCAAAAATATAGGTTAAACTAACCTCAACTCTCTTATTTTCAGGGATTTCAACTCCTGCTATTCTTGCCAACTGACACCTCCTTAACCTTGTCTTTGCTTATGTTTAGGATTCTCACAAATAACTCTTACAACACCATGTCTCTTAATTATTTTACATTTATCACACATCTTCTTAACAGATGCTCTTACTTTCATCTGAAACCTCCTAAAATCTATAAACTATTCTACCCCTTGTCAAATCATAGGGGGAAACTTCAACCAACACCTTATCTCCCGGTAAGATTTTAATTCTATGCTTTCTCATCTTACCAGAAATATGTGCCATAATAAGATGGTCTGGATTTCCTTCCATCTCAATTTTAAATTTACCATCAGGTAATGTCTCCAGGACAATACCTTTAATTTCAATATGGTCTTCTTTACTCATTATACCACCGTTAAAATTTCAGGGCCTTCAGCATTTATAAAAATGGTATGTTCATAATGGGCCGCCCTGGACCCATCTTTGCAAACTGCAGTCCAACCATCACTTAAAACTTCAGCTTTCCAATTCCCTTCACATACCATAGGTTCTATGGCAATAGCCATACCTTTTTTAATAACAGGGCCTCTTCCTGGTTCTCCGTAATTGGGGATCTGAGGGTCCTCATGAAGATTTCTTCCAATTCCATGCCCAACAAATTGTCTGACCACTGAAAATCCCTGAGATTCCACATAGCTCTGGATACTATGAGAAATATCAGAGATTCTGTTTCCCGGAACAGCCTTTTCTATACCTTTCATTAAAGCTTTTTTTGTTGTTTCCATAAGCTTTAAACCTTTTTCATCAACCTTTCCCACTGCATATGTTTTTGCACCATCTCCATAAAAACCATCCTTAATTGTCCCTACATCTATTGAAACAATATCCCCATCTTTTAATTTTCTTTCTGATGGAATACCGTGAACAATTTCTTCATTAATAGAAACGCAAAGAGTTGCAGGAAAGCCCTGATAACCTTTAAAACCAGGCACAGCGCCCTCTTTTCTTATTAAATCTTCTGCAAATTTATCAAGTTCTATAGTCTTCACCCCTGGCTTTATTAAACTTTCAATCTCCTGTAAAACAAGCGCAACTATTCTATTACTCTCTTTCATTTTTTCCTTTTCTTCATCTGTTTTTAAAACTATCATAAATACTGCCCTATTATATCACAAACAGAGTTAAAAATCTCCTCTATTTCACCTTCAGCATTAACTTTTCCTAAAATTCCTTTCATCTTATAAAACTCAACCAAAGGTTCTGTTTGCTCCTTGTAAACAGAAAGTCTTCTTTTGATAACTTCCGGTTTATCATCATCCCTCTGGATTAACTCACCGCCACATTTATCACAAATTCCCTCTTTTTTAGGAGGAGAAACAACTAAATTGTAAATAGCCCCGCATTTTTTACAAACCCTTCTTGAGGAAAGCCTTCTTATAATCTCCTCATCTTTCACATCAAAAAGAATTGCTAATTCTTTCCCTTCTATTCCTAATTTTTCAAACTCCTCAGCCTGTTTAATATTTCTGGGAAAGCCATCAAGAATAAAACCTTCTTTGCAATCATCTCTTAAAACTCTTTCCTTTATTATTCCCAAGATAATTTCATCATCTACAAGTTCCCCTTTATCCATCTTCTCTTTTGCTTTCATTCCCAGAGGAGTTCTATTTTTAACTGCCTCTCTTAAAATGTCTCCTGTTGAAATTTTAGGAAATCCATATTTTTTTGAGATTAAATTTCCCTGAGTTCCTTTACCAGCACCAGGAGCTCCAAGCAAAATTATTTTCAACATATTATTTTCTACCCCTTATTCTCATTCTACTTGAAAAGCTCTCATAATTTCTCATCACAAGCTGAGATTCTATTTGATTTAGAGTATCCATTGCAACTCCAATCACGATCAACAAGGAAGTTCCTCCAAAATAAAATGTAATACCCATACCATTAGTAAACCATTTAGGTAAATTTGCATCCAAAAAACTACCTATAAAAGGAATAGCATCAACTTTAAATCCTGCCATTAAAAATTCAGGTAAAATTGCAACAGCAGCAAGATAAATAGCTCCGATGAAGGTTAACCTTGAAAGAACTTTATCTATATATTCTGCTGTATTTTTACCAGGCCTAATTCCCGGTATATATCCTGAATACTTCTTAAGATTATCAGCAACATCCTGGGGATTATATATAATTGAAATATAAAAATATGTAAAAAAGATAATTGCACTTATATACAATAAATTATACAAAGGCATTCCCCAGCCCAATTGCCTTGCAATTGATTGAGCAATCGGATGTTTTATAAAGCCAGCTATTGTAGCAGGGAAAGTTATAACAGATGAAGCAAAGATGATAGGTATAACCCCTCCTGTATTTACCTTTAAAGGTAAATGGGTTGATTGACCACCATATATTTTTCTTCCCTGAACTCTCTTACCATAGGAAACTGGGATTCTTCTCTGTCCCCTTTCCACAAAAACAATAAAAGCAGTTACTGCCAGCATAAATGCCAATAAAAATATAATAGTTAAAGGAGACATTTCACCACTTCTGAATTTCATAATAATACTCTTTATTCCCGATGGAAGACCGATAACTATTCCTGCAAATATTATAAGAGAAATCCCATTTCCTATTCCTCTCTCTGTAATCTGTTCACCTATCCACATTACAAAGATAGTTCCCGCTGTTAAAGTCAAAACTGTTAGTAATCTGAATCCCCAACCCGGATGCATTACTACTGGCATACCTGTAGGAGATGTGGTTCTTTCAAGTCCTACTGCAATTCCAAAGCCCTGAATCAAGCATATTAAAACTGTTCCATATCTTGTCATTTGAGTTATCTTTTTTTGACCTAATTCACCCTCTTTTTTTAATTTTTCAAGATAGGGCCATACAACAACAAGAAGTTCTAAAATAATTGCAGCAGAAATGTATGGCATAATACCGAGAGCAAAAATAGTCATTTTACTAAATGCTCTTCCTGCAAAAAGATCCATAAAACCCAAAAACCCTCCTCTTGCCTGATTAAAAAACTCAGCAAGAGCAGAACTATTTATTCCAGGGTTTGGAATCTGGGCACCCATTCTATATACAGCCAACATAAGAAGAGTAAAAATAATCCTCTTCCTTAAATCAGGAATTGAAAACATATTTCTAATTGACTTTAACAACGTGAGCCTCCCTTATTTAAATTCTATTATAATTGCTTTTCCTCCAGCAGCTTCAATCTTTTTTCTTGCACTTTCTGAAAATTTATGAGCATACACAGTGTAAGCTTTATCAACTTCTCCGACACCCAAAACTTTAACCGGCTTTTTATCACTTTTAATCAATCTTGAAATTTTCATTAGGTCAAGTGTTATCTCATCTTTACCAGCTCTTGAAAGATCCTTAAGGTTGACAATTTGATACTCTTTCTTAAAAAGTGCATTTGTAAAACCTCTCTTTGGTAATCTTCTGATGAGAGGCATCTGTCCACCTTCAAAACCAAATCTTCTTGAATAACCTGATCTTGACTTCTGTCCATTGTGTCCTCTTCCTGCGGTCTTTCCCCAACCTGAACCAGGACCTCTTCCGACCCTTTTTCTCTTTTTTATTGCTTTTTTAATAGGTTTAATATCGGTTAATATCATTTTATTCCTCCACTTCCTCTACTTTAACCAAATGAGGAACTTTTTTTATCATTCCCCATATTTCAGGTCTATCTTCTCTTACAACACTATGTCTGATCCTTCTTAATCCAAGACCTTTAACCGTTTCTCTCTGTTTTCTATTATAACCAATTACACTTTTAACAAGTGTGATTTTTAATTTTTTGCTCTTTTTCTTTCTCATTTTTTACTGCCTCCACCTCTTCTTGTTTTAAGATTCTTTAATCCCTCTATTGTAGCCCAAGCGCTTGTAATAGCATTTTTACTTCCTATGATTTTGGTCAATATATTTTTTACTCCTGCAAGCTCAAGAATAATTCTAACTGAACTTCCTGCAATAACTCCAGTACCTTGAGATGCAGGTCTTAAAACAACATGTCCAGCTCCAAATCTACCTTCTATATAGTGAGGGATTGTTCCTCTAACAATAGGAACTTCGATAATATTCTTTTTAGCATCTTCTATTGCTTTTCTAATTGCCATGGGAACCTCTCTTGCTTTTCCCTTTCCTACACCGACTTTACCATTTTTATTACCAACTGCAACTAATGCGGAAAATCTTAAATTTTTTCCTCCCTTAACAACCTTAGTTACTCTTCTTATTAAGATAACCTGATCTACAAATTCTTCATTTTCTCTTTTGTTTTCCATCTTTTCCTCCTAAAATTTTAAACCTTGCTCTCTAGCTCCATCTGCAACAGCTTTAATCTTTCCATGGTAAATATACCCATTTCTATCAAAAACAACTGTTTTTATACCTTTCTCAAGAGCCCTCTGCGCTATGAGTTTTCCAACTTCCTTAGATACCTCAACATTTTTTGCACTATTCCTCTCCCCTTTTATATTTTTCTCAAGGGAAGAAGCAGCCACAAGAGTAACTCCCTTAATATCATCAATAATCTGAGCATAAATGTACTTTCTACTTCTGAAAACAACAAGTCTTGGTCTCTCTTCTGTACCAATAATTTTCTTCCTAATTCTCATCTTAATCTTATTTCTTTTTCTAATTCTTTCTTTTAACTTATCTTTTATCATTTTACTTTGCTCCTAACTTTCTTTCTTTTTGAATTATTCTTTCACCAGCATACCTTATACCTTTAAGCTTGTAAGGTTCAGGAGGTCTTATTGCTCTGAGATTAGCTGCAACCTGTCCTACCTTTTGTTTATCAATACCTGAAACAGAAAATTTAAGCGGGTTTTCTACTGCAAATGTAATTCCCTCAGGAGGCTCTACTTCCACAGGGTGAGAAAAACCAATGTTAAAAACAAGTTTTTTCCCCTGTAACTGAACTCTATATCCTGCACCAACGATCTCAAGCTCTTTTACATATCCTTTTGTAACTCCTATCACGGCATTATTAATAAGACTTCTTAACAAACCCCAATATGCTTTAGTCTGTCTTTCATCATTTTTCGGAGTAATCACTAATTTATCCTCTTCAACCTTATAATCAAGAGAATCAAATCGTGGAGTTTCAAGCTTCCCTTTTGGACCATTAATTACTATTTTATCATCTTTAATTTCAATCTTAACACTCTTTGGAAAACTGACCGGTAATTTTCCTATTCTTGACATCTCATCTCCTCCTTACCATATATAACACAATACCTCTCCACCAACATTTTCACTACGAGCCTTTGAATCAGTCATAACACCTTTGGATGTGGAGATAATAGCTATTCCAAGACCATTCAGAACCTTTGGTAATTTTTCAGCTGTACTATAGTGTCTTAATCCAGGTTTTGAAATTCTTTTTAATCCGGAAATAGCTGATACACCATCTTCATACTTCAGAGTAATTTTAATAATACCCTGCTTCTTATCATCTATAACCTCATAATCTTCAATATAACCCTCTTCTTTTAAAATTTTGGTTATAGCCTTCTTCATATTTGAAGCAGGGACCTCAACCGTTGCATATTGTCTTAATATTGCATTTCTTATTCTTGTTAAATAATCAGCAATTGGATCTGTAAGCATCTTTTACTCTCCTTAAATAATTTTTACCAACTTGCTTTTATAACACCTGGAAGCTCACCCTTATGGGAGAGCTCTCTCATGCATAGCCTGCAAATTCCGAACTTTCTGATATAACCTCTTGGCCTTCCGCAGATCTTGCATCTGTTATATGCTCTAACCTTAAATTTAGGTTTTTTCCTATGTTTTGCTAATTGAGATTTTTTTGCCATAAAATCCTCCTTAACCTCTAAATGGCATACCAAACATTTCCAGCAAAGCAAAAGCACTTTTATCATCTTTTGCAGTGGTTACAATTGTGATATTCATACCTCTATTTTTATCTACCTTATTATAATCAATTTCAGGAAAAACAAGCTGATCCTTTAAACCAAGTGTATAATTTCCTCTTCCATCAAAAGCTTTACGGGATATTCCTCTAAAATCTCTTATTCTTGGAATTACAATACTGATTAACCTATCCAAAAACTCATACATCCTATCTCCTCTTAATGTAACAGAAAGTCCGATAGGCATCCCTTTTCTCAACCTGAAACTTGAAATTGATTTTTTAGCTCTTCTAATAACAGGGGCTTGTCCAGTAATTGTTTTTAAATCAGCTGCTGCAGCATCAAGTGCTTTTATGTTCTGAGTTGCTTCTCCGATTCCCATATTTATAACGATTTTCTCTAATTTGGGAACCTCCATAATATTTTTCAGGTTTAGCTTTTCTTTTAAAGCTAACTTAATTTCTTTTTCATATCTCTCTTTTAATCTCGGCACCATTTCACTCCTCCTAATCTAAGGTAGTTCCGCACTTTTTGCAGTATCTGACCTTCGAACCATCATCAAGAATCTTAAACCCCACTCTAACACCTGTTCCACAATTGCTACAAAAATACATCACATTTGAAATATGAATCGGAGCCTCTTTTTCAAGCGTACCACCTTGAACTCCTTTCTGTGGATTAGGTCTGACATGCTTTTTTATAAAATTAACCTTTTCAACAATAACTCTATTTGCGGAAGGAATAACCTTTATAACTTTACCGGTTTTCCCCTTATCCTTTCCTGCAATAACAACCACAGTATCATTTTTCTTTATTTTTAACATTAAAGAACCTCCATTGCCAAAGATACTATTTTCATAAATCTTCTTTCCCTGAGCTCTCTTGCAACAGGTCCGAAAACTCTTGTACCAATTGGTTCACCCTCATTATTAATTAAAACAGCAGCATTATCATCAAATCTTATATAGGTACCATCTTTCCTTCTAACTTCCTGATTCGTTCTAACTATCACAGCTCTAACAACCGAACCCTTTTTTATTTTACTATTAGGTTCTGCTTCCTTTACTGTTGCGGTTATAACATCACCCAATGAAGCATTATTCGGGGATGCTCCGGCAACAGCTCTTATTGCCATAATCTTTTTTGCTCCTGAATTATCAGCTACCCGAAGTATTGTCTGCATTTGTATCATTTTTTACCTCCTGTTTACCTAAAACTTTTGCTGCCTGTACTATTTTTACAACTTTCCATCTTTTCCTCTTTGACAGCGGCCTTGTTTCCCTTATTAAAACAACATCCCCTTCTTTGCATCTATTGTGTTCATCATGTGCCATATATTTTTTCTTTCTCTTAATAATCTTCTTGTATAGGGGATGTCTAACCATTCTATAAATTGTAACTACAACAGATTTGTCCATTTTTGCCGAACTTACGATTCCAATTTTCGTTGATCTGCTCATCCTATTCTCCTCTCTCTTTTAATATCGTTTTTATTCTTGCAATATCTCTTTTGGTCTCTTTAATTTTCATTGGATTCTGAAGCTGTCCTAAAACCTTCTGGAAATTTAAATTAAACAACTTTTCTTTTAATTCCAATTCAATATTCTTTAACTCTTCAGATGATTTCTCTCTGAGATCCTTTGCTTTCATTTCATCACCTCTTCACAAACCTTGTTTTAAATGGGAGTTTATAAGATGCCAATCTAAAAGCTTCCCTTGCTACCTCTTCACTAACTCCTTCAATTTCAAAAAGAATTCTACCCGGTTTAATAACATCTACCCATGAGTCAACATCCCCCTTTCCTTTTCCCATTCTTGTTTCAGGGGGCCTTTTTGTAATCGGTTTCCAGGGAAATACTCTAATCCAGATCTTACCACCTTTTTTAATATGTCTATTAATAGCAATTCTTGCAGCTTCTATCTGTCTTGCAGTAAGCCACTTTCTTCCCAACGCTTGTAATCCATAATCACCAAAAACAAGGGTATTACCGGATTGAGCCTTACCCTTCATTCTTCCTCTTTGTACCTTTCTGTATTTAACCTTTTTTGGCATTAACATTTTATGCCTCCTCTCTCAAATCTTTTCTAACACTTTTCGGTTTAAGCTTTTCCCCTTTATATATCCAAACCTTAACACCAATCTGTCCATATGTTGTTTTTGCCTCTGCAAAACCATAATCAATATCAGCTTTTAATGTCTGTAGAGGAACCTTACCAACAAGATACCATTCGGATCTTGCGATTTCTGCTCCGCCCAATCTTCCGGAAACCATTATCTTAATTCCAATAGCTCCTACCTTAATAGCAGATGAAACAGCAGCTCTCATTGCCCTTCTAAATGCAGTTCTTTTTTCCAATCTGAAAGCAACCTGCTCTGCTGTAAGTTGGGCAGATAGCTCCGGTCTCTTCACCTCTTTTATTTCAATTGCAACCTCTTTATTTATCATTTTGTTAATCTTTTCTCTTAAAGCCTGAAGCTCTTTTCCGCCTCTTCCTATTATAACTCCCGGTCTTGCTGTATAAATATTAATAGTAATCGTATCTGCTATTCTCTCAATAACAATATCTTTAATCGCAGCATTTCCATACTCTTTTTTAATAAATCTTCTAAGCTTTAAATCTTCATGGAGCTTATCCAGATAATCTTTCCCATCACTATACCATAGTGACTTCCATGTCTTATTAAAACCAAGCCTAAACCCATAAGGATGTGTTTTCTGTCCCACTGTTACCTCCTACTTCTCATCTAAAAAAATTGAGATATGACTAAACCTTCTAATTATGGGTTTCACCCTACCCATAGGTCCAGCCTTAAACCTTTTCAACCTTGGTGCTTCATTGGCATATATTTTCTTAATATAAAGTTTATCAACCTCAATATTCGGGAATTTATTCTCTGCATTCGCAACCGCACTGTTTAAAAGCTTTTCAACAATAGAAGCTGCTTTTCTCTTAGAATTAAACTTTAGAATAGTAATAGCTTCATTTACATTCTTCCCTCTTATAAGATCTAAAACTAATCTGACTTTTGAGGGAGATATTCTTATATACTTAGCATGAGCTTCAGCTAAATAATCTTTTTCCTTTTCCGCCATTTTTATCTCCTCTTAGCAGTTTTTTCATTTTTTGATGTGTGTCCCTTATAAGTCCTTGTTGGGGAAAATTCACCCAATTTATGACCAACCATATTTTCAGTAACAAATACAGGAATAAACTTTTTGCCATTATAAACAGCTATTGTTAAGCCAACCATTTCAGGAACAACAGTAGATCTTCTTGACCATGTTTTTATAACAGTTTTCTTTTTAATGTTTTCTTTAGCTTTCAAAACCTTTTCCAATAACTTTTTATCAACAAAAGGTCCCTTTTTTAATGATCTACCCATTTTACTTTCTCCTCTTTACAATAAATTTATCAGTTCTCTTATTCTTTCTTGTCTTATAACCTTTGGTAGGCATACCCCATGGAGAAACAGGATGTCTTCCACCCTTTGCTTTTCCTTCTCCTCCACCATGGGGATGATCAACAGGGTTCATGGCAGTACCTCTTACATGAGGTCTTCTTCCCATCCATCTAACTCTTCCAGCTTTTCCTATAGTAATATTAGAATGCTCAATATTACCTACCTGTCCAATCGTAGCTCTGCACTTAAGATTAATCTTTCTAATTTCTCCTGAAGGGATTTTCATAATCGCATACTTACCTTCCTTACCTAAAATCCTTGCAAGAGTCCCTGCCGATCTTGCAATTTGTCCTCCCCTTCCAGGATAAAGCTCAATATTGTGAACAAGCGTTCCAACAGGAATCTTTTCAAGTGGGAGAGTATTACCAACTCTTATCTCAGCTTCTCCATTTGTTGATATTATTTTATCCCCAACTTTCAAACTGTTAGGTGCTATTATATATCTTCTCTCTCCATCCGCATACTTAATGAGTGCAATTCTCGAAGATCTGTTTGGATCATATTCTATTGTCTCCACTACTCCTTCAATATCAACCTTATCTCTCTTAAAATCAATAATTCTGTATTTCTTTTTGTGTCCTCCTCCTCTGTGTCTTACCGTAATTCTACCATTATTGTTTCTACCACCACTCTTCTTAATCCTAACAGTCAAAGGTTTATAGGGAGTATCTGTAGTTATCTCCTCAAATGTAAAACCTGTCATAAACCTTCTTGAAGGTGTCACCGGTTTGTAATTTTTTATTCCCATTTTTAAACTCCCTCAAAAAATTCTATCATTTTTTCGCCTTCTTTCAGCTTTACATATGCCTTCTTAACTTTTGCTGATGTAGATTCAAATCTTCCATACCTTTTTGGTTTTCCTTTTTGAATCACCACCCTTACCTTTTCAACTTTAACCTTAAAAATCTCTTCAACAGCTTTCTTTATCTGGTGCTTGTTTGCTCTTATGTCCACAATGAAACCAACTGTTCTGTTAGACTCTTTCAAATCTGTTAACTTTTCTGTAACCAAAGGAGCTTTTATAATTCCATACTTATCATACTTCATTTAATTCTCTCCAAAAATGATTTTAAACCTTCTTCACTGAACATTATATTTTTATATTTGACAACATCATAAAGATTTACTTCCTCGTTTGACACACATTTAACTTTCGGTATATTTCTTGAAGCAAGATAAAGATTCTCAAAATTCTCATTTTTTTCTTTTGAGTCAACTATAAGTACTGAATTTATATCAAATTTCTTTATTATCTCATTAAAAGTTTTTGTTTTAGGAGTATTAATAGAAAGATCATCAATAACAATCATCTCATTGTCTCTATATTTTGCAGCTATCGCGGATTTAAGAGCATTCTTTTTCATTCTTTTAGGTATATTCACATAATAATCTCTCGGTTTTGGACCAAAAGTAGTACCACCATGTCTCCACAATGGAGATCTATTACTACCAGCTCTGGCAGTTCCTCTACCTTTCTGTCTCCATGGTTTTCTTCCACCACCTCTCACTTCACCTCTTGTTTTTGTAGAAGCAGATCCCTTTCTTCTGTTTGCAAGAAAAGCCTTCACAACCTCCCATATCAAATGTTTTTTCACAGGATAGCTAAAAATTTCTTCTGGTAACTCTATTTCCTTTACACTTTCATTGTTTTTGTTTTTTACCTCAATCTTATACATTTTCAACCTCTCCTAAATTCACTATTTTTTACAATAACAAGTCCTCCGTTGGGACCAGGAACAGCACCTCTTACCAAGAGAAGATTCTCTTCTTTCATTATTTTCTCAACTTTAAGATTCTTTACTGTTATCCTCTTATTACCTGTCTGACCAGGAAGCTTTTTACCTTTCATAACTCTTCCCGGATATGTTGCAGCTCCAGTAGAACCAGGGGTTCTGTGTATTTTAGAACCGTGAGACATTCTTCCACCACCAAATCCATGTCTTTTCATTACTCCTTGAAATCCTTTACCCTTACTTATACCAACCACATTAACTTTTTTAACATTCTCAAAAAGATCTACAGTAAGCTCTTTTCCCTCTTCCAACTCCTTCTCATCCTTAACCCTGACTTCTCTTAGAATCTTTACAAGCTGTTTTACTCCTCTTTTTTCAAGATGGCCTTTAAAAGGTTTATTAAGATTTTTTATCTTTTTATTTTCAATAAGTCCAAGCTGAACAGCTTCATAACCATCCTTATCCACAGTCTTTTTCTGAACAACAACACATGGCCCTGTTTTTATAACTGTAACAGGAATCATCTCACCATTCTCATTGATAATCTGAGTCATTCCTATTTTTCTTCCTATTAATCCTTCTATCATATTAACCTCACAATGCTTTAACTTCTACTTCAATCCCTGCCGGCAAATCAAGTTTTTGAAGCTCTTGTATTGTTTCATCATTATACTGAGTAATTAATATTAATCTTTTGTGTGTTCTAATCTCAAAATGCTCCCTCGATTTTTTATCAACATGGGGAGATCTTAAAACACAAAATCTCTGAATTTTAGTTGGCAGGGGAATGGGGCCAGAAACTTTGGCTCCCGTATTTTTAGCTCTATCAACTATATCTATAGCAGATTTATCAAGTAAAATATAATCAAAGGCTTTTAATTTTATTCTTATTTTTTCCATTTTTTCACCTCTATTCAATAATCTCAGTAACAGATCCGGCTCCTATTGTCCTTCCGCCTTCTCTGATTGCAAACCTCAATCCTTTCTCCATCGC
This sequence comes from Candidatus Aminicenantota bacterium, assembly GCA_027070475.1. GTDB lineage: Bacteria > Acidobacteriota > Aminicenantia > JAMOAD01 > JAMOAD01 > JALXDT01. Next base: position 14,816 of record JALXDT010000184.1, read on the forward strand.
TATCGGCTTTATCAACTCTATCGTCATCTCTGTGTTATCTCCCGGCAATACCATCTTCACTCCTTCCGGCAATATTATCTCTCCCGTAACATCCGTCGTCCTGAAATAAAACTGCGGCCTGTATCCACTGTAAAATGGAGTATGTCTTCCTCCTTCCTCTTTCTTCAATACATACACCTCTGCCTTAAACTTCGTATGGGGTGTTATTGTACCTGGTGCCGCCAATACCATTCCTCTCTCTACCTCATCCTTATCCGTTCCTCTTAACAACACCCCTACATTATCTCCTGCTATTCCCTCATCCAATATCTTCCTGAACATCTCCACTCCTGTAACTACCTTCTTCCTCGTTTCTCTTATCCCTACTATCTCTACCTCTTCTCCTACTCTCACTACTCCTCTCTCTATCCTTCCCGTAACTACCGTTCCTCTTCCGCTTATACTAAAGATATCCTCTATCGGCATCAAAAACGGCTTGTCAACATCCCTCTTCGGCTCCGGTATATAATCATCCAACGCCTGCGCTAACTCCCATATCGGCTTATATGCCTCATCATCAGGATTATCACTATCTGTCTCCAATACCTTCAATGCACTCCCCTTTATCACAGGTATCTCATCTCCGGGAAATCCGTAATCACTCAATAACTCCCTCACCTCTAACTCTACCAACTCCAATATCTCTTCATCATCTACCATATCTGTCTTGTTCAAAAATACCACTATCGCAGGAACATTAACCTGTCTTGCCAACAATATATGCTCCCTCGTCTGTGGCATCGGCCCGTCCGTAGCTGCAACCACCAATATCGCTCCATCCATCTGTGCAGCTCCAGTTATCATGTTCTTTACATAGTCAGCATGTCCTGGACAATCTATATGTGCATAATGCCTCTTATCAGTCTCATACTCAACGTGCGCTATCTGTATGGTTATCCCTCTTGCCTTCTCTTCGGGTGCATTATCAATACTCCAGAAATCCCTGTACTCTACATTGGGATGCTTCATATGCAATACCTTTGTTATTGCTGCCGTCAATGTCGTCTTTCCATGATCCACATGCCCTATCGTTCCAACATTTAAATGAGGCTTCGTCCTCTCAAACTTCTCTTTCGCCATTTATTTACCTCCTATCGGCTATCATATTATAATTGGGGATAATTTTCTCCGCTCTATCAGGAGAAACTTCCTGATAATGAGAAAACTCCATAATAAAGTTCCCTCTTCCCTGAGTTAAAGTTCTTAAAGTATTTGCATAACCAAACATCTCAGATAAGGGAACAGTTGCATCTATTACAGCAAATTTTGTTTTCATCTCAAGTCTTACAATTTTTGCACTTCTTGAATTTAAATCTCCCATAACATCTCCTACATAGGATTCGGGAACTGTAATTTCAACCTTCATCACAGGTTCAAGAAGAACAGGCTTAGCTCTCTTTGCAGCTTCCTGAAATGCCATAGATGCCGCTATTTTAAAAGCCATCTCTGAAGAATCAACCTCATGAAATGAACCATCATAAACCCTTACTTTTACATCGACAACAGGATAACCTGCAATTATTCCAAAATCAAGAGCTTCTCTTACCCCTGCTTCAATAGCTGGGATAAAATCTTTGGGAATAACTCCTTTTGTAATAGCATCTTCAAAAACAAAACCTTTTCCTCTCTCCACAGGTTCAACCTCAAGAAGAACATGACCATACTGACCTTTACCTCCTGTTTGCTTTATATATTTACCCTCTCCCTTGGCTGAATCCGTAATTGTTTCTCTGAAGGCAACCTGAGGCTTTCCTACATTTGACTGAACATTAAACTCTCTTTTTAATCTCTCAAGAATTACTTCAAGGTGTAATTCTCCCATCCCTGATATAAGAGTTTGACCTGTCTGAGGATCTTTTCTCACTTTAAAAGTAGGATCCTCTCTTGAAATCTTAAAAAGAGCGTTTGAAAGTTTCTCATGTTCTGCCTGACTCTTTGGTTCAACAGCAACTGAAACAACAGGCTCCGGAAATTTTATTGATTCAAGAAGCACCGGTCTTCTGACATCACAGAGGGTATCTCCTGTAAAAGAGTGTTTAAGTGATACGGTAGCACAAATGTCTCCTGCATAAACCTCTTTTATTTCTTCTCTTTTATTTGAATGCATCTTTAATAGTCTGTTTATTCTCTCCTTCTTTCCTTTTCTCGGATTTAAAACAGTATCGCCAGCCTTTAATTTACCTGAATACACTCTCATATAGTTTAACTGGCCAACAAATGGATCTGTTACAACTTTAAAAACAAGAGCAGTAAATGGTTCATCATCTTTGGGAGCAATTTTCACAATCTCTTCACTATTTGGTTTCACTCCCTCGATATCCGGTCTATCGATCGGAGAGGGTAAGTAATCTACAACAGCATCCAACAATGGTTGAACTCCCTTATTTTTAAAGCTCGCACCACAAAGTACGGGTAAGAACTTTAATTCTATTGTCCCCTTTCTAATTCCCCTTTTAATATCTTCCACAGAAAAATCATGGTCTTCAAGATATTTTTCCATTAATTCATCATCAACCTCAGCTATTTTTTCAAGAAGATGAGAATGATAGTGTTCAGCCTCTTCCTTTAAATCATCAGGAATTTCCTTAATAGAATACTTTGCCCCAAGCTTATCTGAATCATAAACAAGAGCCCTCATATTAACAAGATCAACAACACCTACAAAAGTATCTTCAACACCAATGGGCAGCTGTAGTACAAGAGGATTAGTTTCAAGCCTTTCTTCTATTTCATCAACAACTCTGTAAAAATCAGCCCCCACTCTGTCCATTTTATTTATATAGGCTATTCTTGGTACTCCGTATTTATTAGCCTGATACCATACTGTCTCACTCTGAGCCTCAACTCCTTCAACAGCTGAGAAAAGGACAACACCCCCATCAAGAACTCTCAGACTTCTTTCAACCTCAGCTGTAAAATCAACATGGCCGGGAGTATCTATGATATTTATCCTATAATCATTCCAGAAACAGGTAGTTGCAGCAGAGGTGATTGTTATACCTCTCTCCTGTTCCTGATCCATCCAATCCATAACAGCTGTCCCCTCATCAACCTCACCTATTTTATATGTAATACCTGTATAGTAAAGGATTCTTTCGGTTGTGGTTGTTTTACCGGCATCAATGTGAGCCATTATGCCGATATTTCTTATCCTATCAATGGGGACAACTCTTGGCATCTACTCTACCATCTATAATGAGCAAAAGCTCTGTTTGCTTCAGCCATCTTGTGGGTATCCTCTCTCTTCTTCACAGCTCCACCTCTGAGGTTGTAGGCATCCAAAAGTTCAGCTGCCAATTTTTCTTTCATTGATTTTCCGTTTCTCTCTCTCGCATATCTTATAATCCATCTTAAAGCAAGAGTTAACTGTCTTCTTGGAGGAACATCAACAGGGACCTGATAGGTCGCTCCGCCCACCCTTCTTGATTTAGTCTCTATACTTGGCTTTACATTATCTATTGCTTTCATTACCACGGGCAGAGGATCCTGTTTGACTTTATCCTTAATAATATCCATTGCTCCATATACTATTTTCTGGGCAACAGATTTCTTACCATTCCACATTACCATATTGATAAACTTTGAAATAACCTTTGAATTATATAAAGTATCAGGAGGATACTCCCTAACTTTCGCTGCACCTCTTCTTGACATTTTACACCTCTAATCTCCTCTATTTTTGCTTGGGCTTTTTAGTCCCATATTTAGATCTTGATTTTTTTCTGCCTTCAACACCATTTAGATCAAGAGCTCCTCTCACAATATGATATTTAACACCCGGTAAATCCTTAACTCTTCCACCTCTCACCAGAACCTGATGGTGCTCCTGCAAATTGTGACCTATTCCCGGAATATA
>JALXDT010000185.1 GCA_027070475.1 Candidatus Aminicenantota bacterium
ATTAATTACTATTTAAGAAATATTATTGATGAAACAAAGATTGAGATTCCAGAATTAAATTTTAAAAACCTTTCAGGAGAATATACGGATCTTACCAATTTCTGGAAAGCTGTGTCTCAGAATCTTTCCTCTTTTTCGGAAAACATTGGTTTTATCATAGCTCCCTCATTTTTCTCCCTGACTTTTACCAATCTTAAATTCTTAAATATCGGTAATAATAAAATAATAATTATAATTGAAACTCCCGGAGGACTTGTAGCCACAAAAGTTGTTAAAATAAAGGAGGATATTTCTCAAAGAGAATTAGACAATTTCTCAGGATACATTAACTCAAATTATAGAGGAAAGAGCCTGAACTATGTTTTAAGAGATGTTTATATAAACTCAAAAAAAGAACAAAAAAAACTGCTCTTATTTATTTCAATATTGAAAAGCTATATTCTTAGTAGAGATTCAAAATTTGAATTCTACTTTGATGGTGAAGAAAAGATGCTGGAAAAAACTCTGGATGAAGACGTAAAGCGGATTAAAGAATTAATTCAGCTTTTGGAGAACAGGGATAAACTTATCAAACTTTTAAATGAAGCTAAAAACCAGGATGATGTTAATGTTCTTTTCTCCCCTTTAATTGGAGAAGAAACCTATGAGGATTTTAGCCTTTTTGTTTCCGATTATCAATGCGGTGATGAGATGGAAGGGAAGGTGGGAATAATCGGATTTAGAAGATTAAATTACCCCATTGTTTACAATCTTGTTAAAAAAACTGCTAATAGCTTATCCGGAATTTTAGGGGAAAAAACTTAGGAGAGATAGAAATGAATGATTTCAAAAATGGAAATGATGATTCTGTGAAAATTGAAATTTCTGAAGAGGGAAAAGAAAAATCAATGGAAGAAACAAAAAAAGCTCATAAAAGCAAAGTACATAAACACGAAGAGATTTTAAAAAATAAAAAGAGAGAAAAAGCGAAAAAACTATTAAAACAATTAAAACAGCTTGAAGAAGAAAATAAAAAATTAAAAGCTGAAAATAAAGAGCTTAATGAAAGACTTTTAAGGAGATTAGCAGATTTTGAAAATTATAAAAAGAGAGTTTCTCAGGAAAAAGAACACTATTTAAGAGAAAATCTTGGACGCTTTATTCTGGACCTTCTATCCATTGTGGATAATTTTGAAAGAGCAATTCAACATCTGACAGAGGAAGAGAAAAAAACACCTCTTGCTCAGGGGATTCAGCTTACCTATAAGCAGTTAATAGATTTATTAAACAAATACAATGTTCAAGAGATAGACACTTCAACAGGAGAATTCAATCCTCACTTTCACCAACCTCTTGATAAAGAGGAAGTAGAGGAAGATATAGAAGAACCTATGATATCTCAAGTTTATCAAAAAGGTTATCTCTTCAATGGTTCTGTTTTGAGACCAACACTAATAAAAGTAAAGGTAAAAAAAGAGAAAAAAGAGGAGACTAAAGAGGGTTCAGAGGAGGAAAAAGGAGAAGATAAAGATTAAAGGGGGTAATGATGGGAAAAATTATAGGTATTGATTTAGGAACAACAAACTCCTGTGTTGC
>JALXDT010000186.1 GCA_027070475.1 Candidatus Aminicenantota bacterium
ATGCTGAGGTATGGATAAGCGGCAGTTTCGGACACATGTTATCACTTTCTTCCACTTTTACAGATATAACAACAAAAGATTATGATTTATATACTATGAGTCAGGAAAATAAGATAGGGTTCAATATCGGAGGTTCTCTGATATTTCATTTTTCAAAAAACGGATATCTTAATATAAACGGCGGTCTATTTCCTATTACAGAAAAATACAAAAAAACAATCGAACTAATGGGAAAAGAATATTCAAGTTCTCATTTCAATAGTTTTAACAATTACTATTTAAGAATATTTCCGGAATACAGAAAAGCTCAAAAATATGGAATTTATACAGGGTTTGGATTTAACTTTTTAAAAAAGGAAAATTCTGTTTTTAAAGTTAATAATTTAAACAGTTCAATTCATAGTGGTTTCAAATATTATGTAAAAGGAACTGAAAATCTCAATTTTTCACTCGGAATGGATGCAGGCTACTATTTCTTTTACAACAATTTCTTTGCTATTACTTTTAATTTAAATATTGAGAGAAAAATAGGCTTTTAAAGTTAATCTATTGTTCAACAAGTTCGACTCTTCTGTTTTTTGCTCTACCCTCGTCGGTTTTGTTAGATGCAACAGGAGCTAAGGGGCCCACTCCGAAAGCTTTCAACCTATCAGGAGAAATTCCGTGCTTTCCTATTAATTCTTTTACCACAGCTTTTGCTCTCTCAAGAGAAAGTTTCATATTGTATTCAAATTTCCCCACATTATCAGTATGCCCGACAACATAAAGTTTTACCTCAGGATTCTCTTTTAAGTACTTGGCTATCTCTTTTACTACTGGTAAAGACTCAGGTTTTAAAACTGCTTTGTTAAAATCAAAGTGAATTCCGTAAAGAGCAATATGCCCGGCTGCCCTTATTGTATCTCCAATCTTCTTACTTGAAATCAATCCTGTTTCCATTGATTTTACCTCGGCAATCCCCACAGCTGCTTTCCCCGGACGTCCTCTATATCCCTCCCCCACATAAACTGAGACATAGATGTCTTTTTGTGGAGATACTGCCACAAAATAAAAATGATCACTATTTTTCTCACTGCCAAATCCCCATATTCCCGGAAAACCTGCAACTTTTTCAACAAAATCCCTTATATTTTTTGTTCTTAAAGAGGTAATTATTTTAAATCCCGCGTTCTTAACAGCATACTCATAATTTTTAAAAACCTCATAAGCACTTTTTTTTAAAGGAATTCTGTATATAATTCTGGTTATTTTTCCTTCCACCTTTCCTCTTTTACAATCCTTTAAAGTGTAGTTGGTTTTTCCTTTTGGTGCTTTTAGAAAATAGAATTCATCAAAACTCTTCTGAGAATAGTAAATGATCACTGAGCCGGGATATCTTGAAAGAAGCGGATGATCCTTGCTCCCCGGAGGATCAGCATAATTAAAACCATTAATAACAAAAAAGAATAGAAAAAATAGAAGAAAAACTTTTCCGGAGTAACCTTTCATCTTAACCTCCTATTAAAAATATTGCAAAACGATATTGCAAAATCCATGCCATTGTAAAGCCCGTTTTTACCATAGTTTCTAATTATATTAAAAATTTGAACTGTTTTCATCTTATAACATCTGATAAAAAAAATTTACTCCCATTAAATTTACGGAAATTCATCATTAAATCAACAAGCATACAGGATAAATCAAAAAAATTCTCAAGAAATAGTATACTGAAAAATTGAAAAAATTTAAGAGGTTTTATCTCTCTTTATCTTTTATTAATACTATTATTATTCTAAAATCTTGATATATGTTAATCACAAAGATAAATTTAAATTTTAATCTCTTTTACTCTCTTTCCTCCTTTCTCTGATTCATATATAATTTTTACATTGCCTTTACCTTTAACTATCCATTGAATATATTTAAATCCCATTCCATTAATTGAGTTAATTCTAATTTTCTCAGGATGGTGTTTTTGCGGAGTATATTTTTTCAATTGATGATCATACTCAATTCCACCGCTTATGACTTTTAAATTTTTTCCCCTTATCCTAACATAATCCGGTTTTCCTATATTTTTCATCACTGCATGCTGAGTCCTTGTGGGAATCATTCTATCATTCATTATAAGAACTCTTATTCTGTAAAGCCCTTTCCCTATCTTTTCCTTCTTAACTTCCTTGATTTTCACATCCGGAAGATGAAAGGCATTGAAAATTACAAAGGCGCCATTTCTATGACAGAGCTCCTCCAATTGAAATCCCGGAGTAACCCTTGTGGTCATCTTTTTCCAGCCACCAAGCTCAATATCTCCGTATTGAGGATGCTTATAGTGATGCCAGTTTACAAACCCCGCTCCGTGTAAAATTTCATCATTCCACTTCATTCTCTCCTCAGGAGTAACCTTACCATCCTTATTAAAATCCTGCTGAGCCTGATAAAGTTCATTTGTAAATGAGATAATCCCCAAAGTCCTATAGCTGAAATCATTGAATCCGCCGAAAACAGGATAAAGATCTTTCCAGCTTATCATATAATCATAACCGGGAAGAAGTTTTTCTCCCTCTTTGCCTATATAATCATACACTTTAACATCCGCGAAAGGATATCTTCCCATATTGTTGGCACCGGGTCCCCTTAAAATCATTCCTCCGGAATTGTGAAAATCCTGCGTAGCTGCTATATTTTTGTGAGTTATTAAAAATTTGGCTATCGCATAGGTTTCGGAAGGTTCAAAGGGATAATCACTCGTCCCATACTGAATAAAAGGAGGCATCCAATTGAATCCGAATGTTCTGTTCATATCATATCCGCCTAAAGGATCCTCATTTACAAGTCCGTCACCATCATTGTCTATTCCTTCAAGTCCTAACATTATATAGTCTCCCTTCTCTCCCGGTTTTACTCTTACCATAATTCTCGGATCTTTGGGATCCAATTTTAAATAACCCGTTCCGGGTTTGACCTTTTTTCTCATCTGAACAATATTCCCATCACCATCCAGATCATCATAATCATCCTCATCGTAAAGGCCGTCTCTATCATCATCTATTGGCTTTTTATTAATTCTTGAGGTACTCGGGGTATTGGGTTTGTCCATAAAAAAAGCTCTCCCGTCGGGATTCACTATTGGCACAATATAAAAAGCAACACGATTAACAAGATCTGTAATCTTTTTTACTTTTCCATAGTTTGAAAGGAGATAATCCATTATATAGAGGGTAACCTCAGTTCCCTGAATCTCATTTCCATGAATATTCGCATCAACATACATAGCAGGTTTGTCAGATGCTTTTCCCGTATCAGGATTATTGATTGTAACTGCCCAGAGATCTCTTCCCTGATAACTTTTTCCTATTGTTTCAATTTTTACAAACTTAGGATACTTAGATTTTATTTTCTGTAGTGCTTGAAAAACCTCTTTATAATTGTAATATCTGTCATATCTTAAAATCAGAGAATAAGATAAACTCGTCAAGAACAGAGCCAAAACAAAAACAGATAAAATTTTCTTTCTCATTTCACACCTCCCAGATTAATACTCTTTTCCATATCAACGATTTTTTCATGATGAATCTTTATTTTTATCTTCTTATTTTTACCAGGATAAATTAAATAGCTAACTTTTTTTGCCGAACCAATCCCTCCCAAATCATTTATTTTCACAAGCTTTTTACCTTCAATCAAAATTGCATCCTTGGGAAGAATAAGCTTTACAAGTATTGGCATTGAATACTTATTCCTCTTAGCCATATTTAGATAGAATGGAAGATAACCTTCATTGACAATATAAAAGTTAACTCTATATACTCCGCTATTTTCTCTCTTAACCTTTAAACCTTCAAGTTTTACAGACGGAGTCTTCTTGACAAGCATGTCAAAAAAATTTGTTACTAATTTACTGTTTTCCTCAACTTTATTATAAGGAGGAATCTCATCCGTAAATGGAACAATACCTCCTATCTCAACTTCTCCCAACTGAGGGTGATTAAATCTCTGCCATTTGACAACACCTTTGCCTTTCAGCTCATTTTCTATGTATGATTTGAGGTCCTTGTTAAGAGATTTTTTACCCTCTGATCTTTTTTGATATTTTTCAAGAAAAGAAGCCATTTTTAAAGGAGTTAACCTTCCGGATTCAACCATCTTTCTTATCATTTTAACATTAAAAGAGGGAGGCATTCTAAAACCTTTCATAAAACTTTCTATTTCAGAATCCTTGAGTTTTAGAAAATCATCTTTGCTCATCTTCTTAAGTTTCTCTATAGTGAGCCCTTTATTCTGTTTCTTTTCGGATTTAGCTTTTGGCAAAGACCATACATCAACAGCTATTGTGGGAATACCAAGATTAAAATAAAACCATTTTACAATTGAACCATCCTCTTCACCTTTAACTTTTCTGTCTATGCTGATTTTTTCTTTCTTTGCAAGATCCTTGTATTGTTTTGAAAGCTCCTTATAATATGAATAATCCTTTGGATCTATACTTGCAGGTGGCGCAACTCCCAAAAAACTTGCAACCATCTGTGGAGTGATTTTCATCCCTCCTCCGACCCCGCTTTCATTTAAGATCTTAACCAATTCACTTATCTTGTATTTTTTCTTGGTATCAATTCCCAAAAATTTTCCGAATCTTTCAGGAACCTTTACAGGCATATCTCCCAATTTAGAGCTTCTACCCATCTCGGGGAGTTTTATCATATTATTTGTTCTGTCAATTATATATGCAAGCTCAATGTTTTTATGTTTTAAAACAAAAGTCATTAGAGTTTTGGTTGTCTTCTGAGAAACAGGATAAAGCCCCGAACTTTTCTTATAATATTTAAAGAGGACAGGAAAATTATTGTTTATTATAACTCCACCTTTTGAATCCTCATTGTATTTTCCATCTCCATCATTATCTATTCCTTCCGTATAATATTTATAAACACCTCTCTCTTCTTTAATAGGATTAGCTTTTTTTAGCAAATATGGAAATGATTTATCTTCAACATAGTTACCGTCAACAGCCTTAACTCGCATCATTGTTATATATCCATCATGATTAAGGTCTTCGGGCGGGTCCTCATCTATCAAACCATCTCCATCATCATCTTTAGGAGTAAAGTTTTTAACTCTCTTTTCAAGAGGTTTCTTAAAATAAATATCATAGAGATCAGGATTCATAACAGGAATGATAATAAAAGATTTATCTTTGTATTCACCGTTTTTTATCTTGCTTAAAATATCTTTTGAAAGAATTAATGCAGCTTCAGAAGCAGCAAGATCATAGCCCGAAATATTCGCTCCTATGAAAACAGCGGGCAAATTCTCTTTACCAACAATAAAAGCATATATATTCTTACCTGAATCAGATTTTCCTATAACTTTCAGCTTTGTATAAGAAGAAGACAAACTTTTAAAAGCACTGATAAGCTCTCTGTAGTTTTTATAATCTGATTTTTGGGCATTAACAAAGAATGGCATTAACAGGATAATCAAAAAGATAACAGTTATTTTTTTCATTTACACCTCCGTGTTATTGTTAATAGATATAATACGAAACCAAACAGATTTTGTTCAAAAAAAAATCTATACTTTAAAATACTGATAATATATAAAATAATTGTCAAAAAAACTATCTTTAGAGCAAACCCGGATATTTTATTTTTATATTGAACTCTTTTGGCTTGAAGTTCATTGTTTAGATTATCTATAACAATTGCTCCACCATAAAT
>JALXDT010000187.1 GCA_027070475.1 Candidatus Aminicenantota bacterium
GTTTGAGTTCCGCCGCATGATAGCCTTCGGCATGAGCATAACTGATCTCCTTGAGTTTGAGCGCGCCTTCCAGGGCGACCGGATAGAGATAACCTCTGCCGATAAAGAAAAAGTTTTCAAAAGGAGATATAGAAAAATTAAAATCTCTGGGTTATCTTTAAATTAAAACTTTTTTTCATCCGTTTCGTATTATTTGAATGAGAAATATTAATTTCACTGAATCAATAAAAATCTCTGTTTCCTCTTTAAGAGAGAATAAACTTAGAACTTTTTTAACATTATTGGGAATTATCATAGGTGTTATGACTGTTATTGCCGTTGTTTCAATAATCAGCGGATTAAATAGATATGTGGAAACAAAACTTTTTAATTTTGGTTCAAATGATTTTATGGTACAAAGAATCCCATCCTTAATAACTTCCTATGAGAAATGGCTGGAAGTGAAAAAGAGAAAAAGGATTCCATACAGATACTATAAAATTATACGCAAAAGATGTTCAAGCTGCCTTTTAGTAGGAGCAAGAGTTGCAAGTTCGGGTATTGTGAAATATAGAGATAATACACTGGAGGATGTAAGTATTTCCGGTTATACTGAAAATGATGCTTATATTTTAGGTACTGTTAATCTTGAAGGTGGAAGACCTCTCATAAAAGCGGATATAATGGAAGGCAAACAGGTGGCAATAATTGGGTGGGATATAAAAGATAAGCTTTTTAAAGGAATCGATCCTATTGGAAAATATATTAGATTAAAAAATTACAAATTCAAAGTGATAGGAGTTGCTGAAAAAAAAGGAAAGGTTTTAGGGATGTCTCAGGATAATTTTGTTATAATCCCCATTACCACATTTTTCAAAAAATTTGGTAAAAGAAATAGATCAGTAACGATAACCGTTCACACAGAATCCTTGAAAATGATGGAAGATGCCGAGGATGAGGTAAGATCCATAATGAGAGGATTGAGACATCTGTCTCCGAAAGATGAGGATGATTTTTCAATAGAAACCCAACAGACATTTCTAAATTTTTATAAAAAAACAACAGCTACCCTTTATCTTGTAATGATCCTTATTTCTTCAATCTCTCTTATAGTCGGAGGAATTGTTATAATGAATATTATGCTGGTTTCAGTTACGGAAAGAATAAGAGAAATCGGAATCAGAAAGGCTGTTGGAGCAAGAAGAAGGGATATTTTAATACAATTTCTTATAGAATCAGTTTTCCTTTCAGTAATTGGAGGAATTATAGGAATACTGATAGGCTTTTCAATTGCAAAGATAATTTCAGTTGCTACAGGTTTCCCATCATCTGTTGAATTATGGTCAGTCATTGCAGGTGTTTTAATCGCCGGAACAGTAGGTCTTTTTTCAGGTATATATCCAGCTAACAAAGCTGCAAAACTTGACCCGGTAGTTGCTTTGAGGATGTGATGATTAAAAGAGTAACACTTTTAGGTGAAATAATTTCAATGGGAATTAAATCAATTTTTTCAAATAAGATGAGATCTTTTCTTACAACTCTGGGTATTTTAATCGGGGTTGCGACAATAATATCTATGATTTCAATTATTGAAGGAATGAATAAATCCTTTAAACAATCCCTTGAGAATATGGGAAGTTCCTTAATATTTGTTTCAAAGTATGAACCTGGAGTCAGAATAGGAAGGATGCCTATTGAGCTTAGAAGGAGAAAGGAGCTTAGAGTATCGGATGCTGAAGCTGTTGATAAACTTCCATCCATAAAAGCGGCATCTCCTTATCTTTCTTATTTCCCGGATTTTAAGATAACTTATAGGGGGGAAAGCACAAGAGGTACTATTTTCAGAGGAACAAACTATAAATTTCCGCACATCTGGTCATTAAATATCAAAGACGGAAGGTTTTTCACAGAAGGTGAGGAGAGAAGCAGAGCAAAGGTCTGTATAATAGGGGCGAAAGTTGCGGAAGCTCTCTTTCCCAATATCTATCCTGTAGGAAAACAATTAGTCGCAGGAAATAGGAAATTCACAATAATCGGAGTTCTTGAGGAAGAAGAATCACAAATTTTCGGAGGAGAAGGATTTAACAATACAATAATAATCCCATATACAACTTTTATGAAATTTTATCCTTACAAGAGATGGGTTTATATAATAGCAAAACCTATTACCCCTGAAATAAAAGATACAGCTATTGATGAGATTATTGAGTTGATGAGAATAAGAAGAAAGGTTAAGCCAAATGAAAAAAATAATTTTTCAGTTTTTACTCAGGAAACCTTTAATACACTATATAAGCAAATTACAGGAGCTGCTTTTTTTGTAATGATCCTCATTGCAGGAATTTCTCTTCTTGTTGGTGGTATAGGAGTTATGAATATTATGATTGTTACGGTAAAGGAAAGAACAAGGGAAATTGGAATAAGAAAGGCAATCGGAGCTAAAAAAAGAGATATATTGTGGCAATTTTTAACCGAGGCGGTAAGTTTGACTCTAACAGGAGGAATTGCCGGTTTAATAATAGGTTGGGGATTTAGTTTAATTGTAAAAAAACTAACCTCCCTTCCGGCTGCAATAACTCCGGCTGCTGTTATTTTAGGTCTATCAATGGCAATTTTCACGGGATTATTTTTCGGTATCTTTCCTGCAATGAAAGCAGCTAACTTACCCCCGATAGAAGCTCTAAGATATGAATAATTTAACTCCTTCTGTTTAACTCTGCATCCGAGCGTCTTAAATAGATAGGTTTTAATCTTTCAGGTTTGAAGAATTTTCCTTTCTTGTAAAACTCTAAGGCTATTTTTCCTGCCTCTTTTGAAAGAAAGAGAGAACCATCGTAAACTCTTCCTCCGCTTTTTTCTATCCTCTCCCTGTAAAGCAATGCCCCGTTACCTATGAAAAGGGAGTTAGGTGAAGCCTTTTCTATTATAAAATCAGGAGGATATGAACCCGGATAAATATAAAATTTACCTTCTTTTTTTATCTCTGAAAAAACCTGTTTCTTCCTTGCATCAACAAAAGGGATAACATTTTTTTCATCTTTTACCTTTTCATACAAAGCTATAAATGTTGTAACCGGGACTATCGGAATATTTAAACCTACTGAAAGTCCCTTTGCTGTTGAAAGTCCAATTCTTGTGCCGGTAAAAGAACCAGGACCGATGATTACAGATACAAAATCCAATTCTTTCAAATTAAGAATTTCAGCTTTTATTATATTATCCAAAAAAGGCGTTATAATCTCTGAAAAACTTTTTTTCAGCAAAAACTCTGCATAAAAAATTATCTTTTTATCTTCAAACAAAGCTATTGAGCCATGCTCTGTTGTTGTATCAAATACTAAAAATTTACTCATTTCCCTTTTCTCTTCCAAGCAAAAAAGATAGCATAAAAATTAAAATTAATAAAGGTAATGAAAATAGGATTGAATATGGCCACCTAAAAGGGATATTAATGGAAAATATTTCAGTTGAAAAAGAGAGCAAAGAGAGAAGAAAGCCTAATAGGATCACAATTCTGCCTCCAATTCTATTTTTCTTCTTTGAAATAAGAGAAAAGATGACAGGAATAAAAAGGGATTCAGCTATTATCTCCGAAGATAAACCCAATGTTTTTATTATGCTTGGGATTTTAAGGGATATGATAATGGAAATGACTCCCACTAAAATAGTTGATGAAAATCCTGACAGGTTTGTCAAATATTTTAGACTTATGGCAGCACTGTTTAAAACAGTATCATAGGTTGAAAATAGAGCTGAAATAAGGAGAATAAAAATAATAGATTGTGAGAGAGGAGAGTATTTTATATCAAGAATTCCCTTCTGGCAAACAATTCCGAATCCTATTATTAAAAAAAAAGCAAAGGTTAAAAATATAATGGACAAAAGAATCCCTCTTTTGATTTCCTTCATACTCTTTGTTGCCTTAATCCTCTGAATTGATATCGGAGACACAGTCCAGGCAAGGGTAAAAGAAATGGTTATTAGAATAAGAGAAGGAGAAAATTCCTTGTCTACAAGATCGGATAAAATAAAATTTCCTCTCTTTAAAGAGAGTATAAAAATAAACACAATTCCAATTGTAATCAAATAAAGCTGAATTTTGTCAGTTTTCACCACTGCTCCAAAGCCCTTTAAAGATGAATAAAAAATAACCAAAATCGCAGAAATTATAATAAATAAAGGATAGTTTGCCTTAAAAAAACTTTGTCCTACCTTTCCTAAAGCCACAAGTTGAGAGGACCCTAAAAGGATCAAATACCAGATGAAGACAAAGGATGAGAATTTTCCGAATTTCTCACCATAATCTTTCGAGATAATCTCTTCAGTATAAAAAAAATCATACTTCTTTATCTTCCCGGCAATAAGATAAAGTAATATTAAAGTTAAAATAGTCGGAAGCGGAATTATGAAAATAGAATAAATACCCAAATTTGCGGCTTTTTCTGATAAAAGAATCAAGGAAGCTCCCCCCAGCCAGGATGCGGAAAATGTAAAGAAGAGATTCTTTCCATTCAATAGAAAATTCAAATAAAAATATTTTCTGCTGTCTTCGGGTTTTCTTATTCCAAAGGATAAAAAAACAAGAAAAATGCCGTATGAAATGACTAAAAGCCAATAAAACATTAGCTATTTTTTCAAAAAAATTTATTTAAAATAAAAAAGGGAAGGAAAATAATTTCCTTCCCAGAATTTGAAAAATTGATTCTAATTATTCTTTAATATAAACGAATCCTATCATATATGATAGTGCTGTAAGGAAAAGCAAAGGCGCCAGGATCATTAAAACAAAATCCTGAGAGAAAAATAGAAGCTGTTTTCCCGCTTTCAGAAAGGCAAGAGCTATACCGCCCAATCCTATTAAAGTTCCTCCAACAGTTACAAAAAGATAGTTGGAGCTTATTTCTTTCTTTAAAACAATAAAGATTGGAATAAAAAAGATTGTTAAACCGGCAATTGCATGAAATACAGGATAAACAATCTTCCCTAATTTTTCAGCTCCAGCATACCTTGTATAGGTAATTAGGATTAAACCGATAAGCATCAATATTCCATACCACAATTCATTTTTCTTATAATGTTTTGCTATCAGCCCTGTTGCAAGACCAAATGGAATTAAACCTGCAACAACCGCAACAAAATTATTTGCAAGAGCTCCCCAGCCTGAAAAAATAAGTATTACTCCGGCAACCAGTAAAACAAGAAAAGATAAAATAAAATAGTAGTTGCAACTACACTTTTTCTCTCCATTCTTTTTGAAGAAAAAATAAACCATGTAAGCTGCAATTAAACCTGTCAAGAGTAAAAAAATCCTGTCAAGAATAGTCATTCTTACCTCCTTTTAATTTAAACTCCCAAAACAAAAAATAGTGTCATAAAAAATAAAAGTGGAGAAAGAACTGTTAAAATCAGCTTTTCGGAAAGAATAGGCTTGCCGGCTCTTAAGAAAGCCAAAAGCATTCCTCCTAATCCGATCAAAATCCCTCCCACTGCAACAAAAATAATATTAACTCCTGTCTTACCAGTAAAATACAGAAAAAAAGGAAGAAAAGCAATTATAAGCCCGGCTATTCCATGCCCGATTATAATGGAAAGCACAGATAGAAGTCTTCCTCCTGTAAACCTGAATAAGATTATAGCAAGAAAGATGAAAATCACAAAAATTAAATATATTGTAAAATATTTTTTTAAAAAAGCTTCTACGAGAGCCAGA
>JALXDT010000188.1 GCA_027070475.1 Candidatus Aminicenantota bacterium
GCTTCTTTCAGTAGGTTTTACCCACGAAAGTTTGTTTAGCAGTATTCTCGAAAGGTTAGAGAAAGCTCTACTAACTTCACTTTTAGGAAAAGCTTCCAACACAGCTTCTTGCCTTTTAACTGATTCTATAACACTCTCATCATATGGAAGAAAACCCAAAAGAGAAATATCTCTTCCTAAAAATCTATCCACTGTAGTTTTTAGTTGATTATAAACTATTTCTCCTTCCTCATTTGATCTTACACTATTAACTATAACTGATATAGGTTTTTCCATATCATATTTAGACACAACCTTTACCACTGCATAGGCATCAACTATAGAAGTTGGTTCTGAATTTGTGACTAAAACAATTTCCTCTGAACTTAAAAGAAAACTGAGCACAAGATTTGATATTCCCGCAGCAGTATCTATTAATAATATATCTGTGAAATCTTCAACTTTAGCCAACTCTTGAAGTAACTTTTCTTCTTGAAATGGGTCAAGATTAGTTATTTCCTGTATTCCTGATGAAGCAGGAATAATCTTTATTCCTGACGGTCCTTCTATCATAATCTTTTCTATGGGGAAATTGTCAGAAATTAAATTAACAATATTGTACTTAGGAGCTAACCCTAAAAGAATATCAATATTGGCTAAGCCTAAATCAGCATCAAAGATGGTAATCTTCTTTTTCATCCTTTGCAGAGCTATAGCAAGATTTATAACAACATTGGTTTTCCCAACTCCACCTTTCCCGGAGGTTATTGCTATTTTCTTCATAAGTCCCTTATTTCTTTTCAACCTTTCACTTCTAAGCTTTCTAAGAGTTTCTGCTTGATCCATTTTTCACTCTCCTTAATAAAAGATTGGTTAATTTTTCGGGCGAAGCTACCTCAATATCCTGAGGAACTTTCTGCCCGGTAGTAAAATAAGATATTGACATATTTTCCTTTATAATTGTTGTATAAACATTACCATAACTTAATGTTTCATCCATTTTAGTAAAGATCACCGAATCAGGAATCATATTTTTATACAGCTTAACAATATTTATCAAATCTTCACTCTTTGTGGTAGCCGAAAGTACAAGAATTTTCTTTATACTCTCATCTTTTAAGATTTCATAATCTTTTTTAACACTTTCCTTTGATACTTTTCTTCCTACAGTATCAATAAAAATAAAATCATAAGATTCAAACATTCTAATATATTTTTCTAACTCTTCTCTATTGTAAGCAAGTGCAAAAGGTACCCCGATTAAAGATGCATAGGTTTTCAACTGTTCAGGAGCTGCAATTCTGAAACTATCCAATGAAATTAAAGCCACTTTCTTCTGTTCAGCAAGATGATAATATGCGGAAAGTTTAGCAAGAGTAGTTGTTTTGCCCACCCCTGTAGGCCCTACGAGTGCAATTATTTTGTCCTTATTATTAATAGGTTTTACAGAAGAAAGTGAACTATAAATTATTTTCCACAAATATGGCTTTATTTTCCCAATTTCACTTTGCATTTTTAATGGAGTCTGATATTCAAGAATTTTTACCAATTTAGAAGCAATATCTCCTGAAATACCCTCTTCTAAAAGTTTTAAGTATATATCATAAAAAATACCCTCAAAATCAATGATCTTTTTTTGAGATTTGAATCTTTCTGTTATTAATCTTTTTATCTCTTCTATTTCTTTTTTTAAAGGAGAAATATCACTCTCTTTATAACTAAGCTTTTCTATCAATTTCTTTATTTCACCTATTGAATTATTTTCCTTAGCTTCTGAAATATTTAATGCAGATGGTGTAGCTTTAAAACTTGAGGAGACTGAATCCTTCTCCACTGCAGCAATCACCTCTATCAACTTTTCTCCATTCTCTGTAATAGGTCTATCGGATATTATAAAGGCATCATCACCTAATTCTTCTTTAATCTTTTCCATTGCCTCTCTTATGTTCTTTACCTTAAATTTTTTTAATTGCATTATACAACCCCCAATGACATAACTTTTACATAAGCAGGAATTTCAGCTATAGATAATACCACAAGGTTTGGAATATCTCTTTCCGTAATCCTTTTTACATGTGGTCTAACTTCAGGAGAACAGAGGATAATTGGTTGAACATTAAGCCCTGAAGATTCTATTGCCTTTTTTATTCTATTAATTATCTCCTGTACAGTCTCAGGTGACATAAAAAGTTGAGCAACCCCTTGAGATCTGTCTATGCTCTTTTGAATAATTTCCTCAATGTCCTGTCCTAAAACCAAAACAGGCAATTCATTATTTTGTGTTAAATAGGGAGAAATCAGTGATCTTGAAAGAGCCTGTCTTACGAACTCTGTCAATTGATTCAAATCTCTTATTGTAGGAGCATAATCTGCAAGAGTTTCAAGTATTGTAAGCATATCTCTTATTGAAACATTCTCCTTGAGTAGATTTTGCAAGATTTTATGAACCTGTCCTATGGAAAGAATTTTTGGAATTAACTCTTCAACAACTTTCGGATATGTTTCTCCTACCATATCAACAAGTTTCTGAGTATCCTGTCTTGTTATTATTTCTGCAGCATGCTTTTTAATTACCTCTTTAATATGAGTTGAAATAACAGTCGAAGGATCTACTACTGTATAACCTAAAAATTGTGCTTGTTCTTTATCTTTTTCATCAATCCAATATGAAGGCAATCCAAATGCTGGATCCTTTGTTTCAATTCCCTTTATTTTCTCTTTCGCATTCCCTGGATTAATCGCTAAAAACATGGACGGATAAACCTCTCCTTTTGCAATCGGAACATTTTTCAAAAGTATTTGATATTCCCTTGGTCCCAACCTCAGGTTATCTCTGATTCTTATGGAGGGAACAATTATCCCAAGTTCAAGAGCTATCTGTTTTCTCGTGGTCTTTATTCTTTTCAACAAAGGAGCATCATTTGCTTGATCAACAAGAGGAATTAAAGAATAACCTACCTCAATTCCCAAAATATCAACTTTCAAAAGCTGCTCTATTCTTTCCGGAGGAGTAAGTGCTTTCTTTCTCTCCTCCTCCTCTCTTTCAATTATTTCCTCCTTTTCCTTTTTTTCTCTTGATAATCTGAAAGCAAGATATCCGAAAATTCCTGAAATTACGAAAAATGGAATTTTGGGAAGTCCAGGGACAAGGCCTAAAATAAAGAGAGCTATTGCACCAAATGTTATTGGTTTTAAATTAAAGAATACCTGTTTTGTAATATCACTACCAAGATTTGAATCCGCAGCAGCCCTTGTTGCGACAAGACCTCCGGAAATTGATATCAAAAGCGATGGAAGAGCAGAAACAAGGCCATCACCAATTGTCAGTATTGTATAGGTCCTAACTGCATCTGAAGCGCTCATTCCTTTTTGTAATATTCCTATTAATAATCCGCCTATAATATTTATAAATGTAATAACAATAGATACAAGAGCTTCTCTTGCAGTAAACCTTATGGCTCCATCCATAGCTCCATAAAATTCAGCCTCTTTTCTAATCTCTTCTCTTCTTGCCTTTGCCTCTTCCTCTGTAATTAAACCTGAATTCAGATCAGCATCAATACTCAACTGTTTCCCTGGCATTGCATCAAGAACAAATCTTGCTGAAACTTCGCTTGCCCTTACAGCTCCGTGCGCCACAACCATATACTGAATTGCAATTATAACTATAAAAACAACTATACCTACAACATAATTTCCACCAACAACAAACTTTCCAAAGGCTGCAATCACATGACCGGCAGCGGTAATTCCTTGATCACCCCTCAAGAGAATTAATCTCGTGGTTGATATATTTAGTGCTAAACGGTATAAGGTAGCTAAAAGCAAAAGTGAAGGGAAAACAGAAAATGAAACAGGTTGAGTTAAATAGGTTGTAATCATTAAAATAGAAACAGCCAAAGTTATATTTATTGAGAGAAAGAGATCAAGAAGAGAAGAGGGAAGAGGAACAAGAATTAACAATAAAATTGAAATAACTATTATTGGAGCTACAACATGTGATTTTGTATTTAGAAAATTATCAAGCGTAAGTGTCGTACCCGCCATCACAAACTCCTATTTTTGAGTTTAAACACATAGGCAAGAACTTCAGCAACCGCTTGATATAGTTCAACAGGAATTGGTTCATTTAATTCAACATCTCTATAAATCCTTCTCGCAAGAGGTGGATTTTCAACAATAGGGACATCATTTTCCCTTGCTACACTCTTTATCTTCAATGCTATATAATCAACTCCCTTTGCAACAAGTTCCGGAGCTCTCATCCTCTCCTTATCATACTTTAAAGCTACAGCATAGTGCTCAGGGTTTGTTATAACAACATCGGCTTTTGGAACTTCTTGCATCATCCTCTTCATTGCAAAACTGTATTGAATATTTCTTAATTTACCCTTTATTTGAGGATTTCCTTCATACTGTTTATACTCCTCTTTCACCTCCTGTTTACTCATCTTCAGGTTTTCCATATAATCGTACCTTTGGTAAAGATAATCAAAGATTGACAAAAATAGAACAAATATGGCCACTTTGAAAGCAATTGAGAAAGCTATTGTTCCCATATCTCTTAAAATAATATCAAGAGGTCTACCAGACAAAAAGACAATTTTATCCAGATTTCCTTTTAATGTTGTATATGCTATCCAACCTATCACTATTATCTTAATAAAATTCTTAATTAACTCAACAATAGTACCCCTTGAAACAAGTATTTTTTTAACACCTTTGAAAAAATTTAATCTTTCAAGATTCAAAGAAAGTTTTTTTAATCTAAACTTGAATCCTCCCTGAGCAATTGTTGTAATAAAGCTTACTCCTATAAAAATTATTGTAATAGGAATAAGAATTAATGCAAATATACTTAAAGCATTTCCCATTAAATATATAAAGTTCTCCTCATTTACCCTCATGTTTGCCGCAAGTGAATAAAAGAAATTAAAGGAATTAATAATCGTTTTACCTAAAAAGGGTAAATAATATATCATTGAAATTGCAAGCATAAGCAGAATAAACCCTTCTGTAATCTCTTTGGAGCGGGGAACATTCCCCTCCTTTTTAGCTTTTTGTAACCTCCAATGCGTAGGTTTTTCTGTCTTATCTCCTTTATCCGCCATTTTATCTCACATATAAAAATATTTTTGATATTACATCAGGCAATCTATTTACTTCAGTTTTCCATATATTAAGAGAAATTGAGAATATAAATGAAAGAGCAATCAAACCAAAAACGATTTTCAATGGGAATCCCACAAAAATTATCTGCACTTTCGGAGATAACTTTCCAATGAACCCAAGAGTTATATCAACAAACAAAACAGTTGCTATAGCAGGAGCGCCTATTCTGACAGCTATTACAAATATCTTTTTGATCAACAAAACAATATAATTTAAAATGGAGACTTTCAAAAGTGAAAGCCCAGGAGGAATAAAGATAAAACTCTCTTTCATCCCCCATATAAAATAATAATGTCCATTTATTGCAAGAAAAAGAGTTGTAGCCAATATAAAAGAAAATATGGTTAATATGTTATTGTTCATTGAGCTCATGGGATCTACCATTGTTGCCATTGTAAATCCGATCTGATAACCTAAAAGTTCACCCATAACTATAATACTCATAAAAACTAAATTAACTACAAAACCAAGGACCACACCAACCATAATTTCCTTAAATATTAAGAATGTCAAAGGAATAAGAGAAGAGGGAATTATCCAGGTATTGTAAGGGAGCAAAGGGAAAACAATAATTGTAAGAAAGAGAGCAAAAGTTATTTTAACTTTCATATTTATTGCTGGATTTGAAAGATATGGCATAGCAGAAACAAATGCCAACATTCTTATTAAAGCTAATAAAAATTGTTTCCAATAAAAAAGATCCAAGACTCTAATCATTATCCTCTTATAAAATAGGGAATATTCTTTATCAAGTATTGAACAAGAGCAACTAATTTGTTAACCATCCACGGCATTGTGAGAAAGAAAACCAAAATTGCAGCTAAAACCTTTGGTGCAAAGTTAAGTGTCGCATCAGATATTGAGGTGGCAGCTTGAAAAATACTGATTAAGAGCCCCACAAGAAGAGAAATCAGAAGAATAGGAGCTGCAACCTGAATTGCTGTCCAAATTGCTTCTCTCGCTAAGCCTAAAATTAATGCTTCATTCATCCTAACCTCCAACAAAACTCTTAACCAAAGCACCCACCAAAAGGGTCCATCCATCAGCTAAAATAAAAAGTATTATTTTAAAAGGCAAAGAAACCATCACCGGAGGAAGAAAGATCATTCCCAATGATACAAGTATGGAAGCAACTACAACATCAATAATTAAGAATGGTATATATATAATAAAACCTATTTCAAACCCTGTTTTTATCTCACTCAAGATATAAGCTGGGATAAGAACTGTCATACTAACATCTTCTCTTTTTTGAGGATATGGTATTTTGGAAAGTTCTATTATATACTTTAAATCCTTTTCTCTTGTTTGATTTAACATAAAGTGTTTTAATGGAATGGAAGCTTGTTTAATTGCCTGCACTTCATTTATCTTTCCCTGTTCATAAGGAACTATAGCCTTATTGTATATTGAATTAAAAGTCGGTGTCATAATAAATATTGTTAAAAAAAGAGCAAGCCCAACCAAAACCTGATTGGGAGGCATTTCCCTTGAGCCCAATGCCTGCTTTAAGAAATAAAATGTTATCACTATTCTCGTAAAGGATGTTAGTATAATGAAAAGTGTGGGCAAAAGAGAAAGAAATGTAAGAAGAAGCATAATCTTCACAGGTAAAGACCAATTATCTCCTGATTTTACATTTATGGTAAACGAGGGATTGCTACTTCCCTTTACCTGTGAATAAAGAGAAACAGAGGTAAAGAGTAAGAACAATAAAAGAATAAAAACAATTTTTCTCCTCATTTTACTTTACCTCTAAGTTTAGTTTTTAAAAGACTTAAGAAAGTCTCCTCTCTTGCATGGGACTTTTCATTATTGAAAAAACTTTCTTTATCAACTTTTTTTATAAAGTTTATGTTTTGGGGAGTAACGCCCAACAAAATTAATTCATTTCCAACTCTTACCAAAAACAGAAATTTTCGTTCTCCCAAAGGAAACCTTGATACAATATCAAAATTTTCCTTTCCCACTACCCTGCTTCCTGTGAAATTAATTTTTCTCAGTAAATATGCAATGAGTAAAATTATTGCTATGATAAAAATTAATACAGCAAACACTTTGAAAGTGGAATAAGTGAGAGATAGAGCATTCTGCGGCATCATATCTCCTTTCTATCGTATATCTCTGTTATTCTTAATCCGAATGTATTCTCTATAACAGTTACCTCTCCTTTCCCAAAATAGCTTCCGTTCACATATATATCCATACTCTCTCCAGCTGATTTTTTAAGATCTACAATGGAACCAATATCCAATTCCAAAAATTCCCTTACAGTCATTTTCTTTCTTCCCAATTCAACAAAGACATTTACCTTTAGATCAAGAAAATCTTCCCACTCTTTCACCAGCTCTTTAAAAGCCGGCATATCCTCAATCTTTTTCTCTGGAGTGCTTACTTTCATCATTGTATTACAAAATCTGTAAAAAAACAGTTTGTTACAACATCCTCTCCAAATTTCTTGCTTAATACCTCATTCACCTTTGAAATAATCTCTTGTTTTAATGTCAATTTCCCGGAAACAGTTCTGAGATCATCATAAGTTTTGGAACTAATAATCAAAAATATAACATCCCTAATCTGAGGAATCAAAAGTTCATCAGATCTAATTTTATCCTCATACTCCTTTTTTGCTAACTCTAACTTCATGTTTACCTTAATATACCTTCTACCAATCGGATCATTCAAATTTACTATAAACTCATTTAAAGAAAGAACTCCTTTTGAAGTATCTCCGCCCTCCTCTGCAAGATCAGTGGTTTCTCCACTGTTTTCATTTTCCTTAACGGTTTCAGAAGCTTTTTCCTCGGTTTTCGCCTTTTCTTCAACCTTCTTTCCCTCTTCTTTTTTCACTTCTGTTTGTGCTGGTGGCTTTGGAGTAAGAACAAACTTTACAACAGCAAAAGTTATCCCTGCTGAAAGCAAGGCAACTATTAAAATCAAAAGAATCGGAAAACCTTTTTTACCTCCTCCTTTTTCTTCAAGGTCAATTTTTTCTTCTTCACCCATTTATATCCTCCTTAAATAAATTGTTATCTCTACCCTTCGGTTTTTTGCTCTATTGATAGGATCTGTATCAGGATATAGTGGTTTGCTATCCCCATAGCCTGCTATCCCCAGGTTATTGGGAGATAAGCCTTTTGAGATTAAATAATTTAAAACTGACAAAGCCCTTTTTATGGATAGCTCTTCATTGCTGATTTTTGATGAAACAGTCGAATCAGTATGGCCCTCAATTATTATTTTATATTTATATTTTCTTAATTTTAAAGCCACTTTTGAAAGAATTATCTTTGCTCTATTTGTAAGAGACCAGCTATTCAAAGGAAATAAAAGATCACTCCCGACAATTAAAGTTAACTTCTCAAACCCTGAATAAAGTTTTATATTTCCTTCCCCTTTATAATTATCGTAGAGTTCAGATAAATCATCAATAAGACTTATTTCTTGCGAATTTAAAGATAATAATGGAACACCCGGTATTGGTGTAAAAATAGCGCCTTCGGAAGGATAACTCTTTTCTATCCCTTTTTGAATATTTATGTTTAATAGTTGTTGAAAAAATCTCATACCTTTAGGTGTAATGTATGATATTCCAAACAATAATACAAAAAAAGTCAACATAAGAGTTGAAATATCAGAAAAGGTTAACATCCATTTTGATTTTATCCCACCTTTTTCAACTCTTCTTCTCATCAATCCTCCTTTTCAAACCTGATTTTAAGGTAGGAATCTTCAGACTCATTTTGAAAAAAACCCGCAACTACCATTTTCCTCTTATCAACACCCATTGCCCTGAAAAAATCATAAACAGACAAGGCCCTTTTAGCAGCAATTTCCCACCTATTGCCTTTTACCTGCTCTCCTGTTAAAACATACCCTTCGATAAAAGCATAATAAGGTAAAAATTTAATCAAGTAACCAATTTTTGTTAGGTACAAATAGGATTTAGGATCAATTTTTGTTTGATTAATAAAAAGAACCTTTGTCGGAACTATTAAGGTATAACCATCATTCCCACTCCTTATTCCCAAATCTATTAATTCTGAGGTTTTTAAATATTCCTCCATCTTTTCTCTGGAAAGCCCCTTTTCTCTTAAATTATTTATTATTAATGCCAACTTATCTCCATCTCCAAAGTTTGTTATTGAAATTTTCCCCCTTGATTTACCCTTTGAAAAGATAAGACTTTTACTATAACTTCTTTGAAATTTTTTCATTTTTTTAAAGGTTCTTATTGAATATGCGGAGAGAGAGATGAAAAAAGTTAAAACAATCAAGATCATAGATATATACAGAGTTAACCACCTGCTATTACCATTACCCTTCTCTCTTAATCTCACCTTATACTTAATCATATATTTCCCTCCCTCAAATATCTTTCTCTAATCTCTGTTGGAAGAAATGAAACAAGCTTTTGTTCAACTATTCGCGGTATGTCTCCCTGTTGGATAGAAATAAGCCCATTCAATATCATTACTTTTTTTAAAATTTCAAAATTTGACCTTTCCTTCAGCTTTCCTGCAATTGGCAAAAAAATAACATTGGCGAAGAGAGCTCCGTAAAAAGTAGTAACAAGAGCTATTGCCATAGCAGGCCCTATTTTAGACGGACTATCAAGAGATCTCAACATCAAAATCAATCCAATCAAAGTCCCCAAAAGACCAAAAGCTGGTGCATAATTCCCCATAGCCTCAAAAAGTTCATAACCTGATCTATGCCTTTCAGAAAGATAATCTATCTCATTTTCAAGTATCTCCTTAATAGTCATTGGATCAATTCCATCAACAATCATCCTTAAACCCTCAGCCATAAAAACATCATCTTCATCCTCAATAAACCTTTCAAGAGCAAGCAAGCCATCCCTTCTTGCAATTCTTGAAAAATTAACCATTTTGGGAATAATTTCAACAAGATCATCTGACTTATAGAAAAAAGCATTTTTCACAACCTTAAATACACGCAATACATTCTTTAGTGGATAATTCACAAGAACAGCTCCGAAGGTACCACCTAAAACAATCAAAAGGGCATTCCAATTAATAAAGACAGAAAGATTGCCCTGAGATGCTATGGCTATAAAAACCAGTCCAAAAGAAGTTGCAATTCCTAACAAAGTTGTTAAATCCACATTAAACCTCCGATAAACTAATTCAAAAACTATGCCACAATAATTTATCAAAATATTAAGCCTTTATAAAAAAAGGAGTCAAAAAATTGACATTTAAAAAGGACTTTTTTTTCTATTGACACTTCTTTTTTTTATGTCTATACTTATTATATTGTAGGAGGTGAAATAAATGTATAAAATTGAAAAAAAGCCATGGGGCTACAAATTAACCTTTGATGGAGTCATAAGTGCTGAAGAGATGAAAAAATGGGTTGAAGATTCAAAGAAAGCTTTATTGACAGCTCCTTCTAAATTTGGAGTTATGGTTGATATGAGAAATTTAAAACCTCTCTCTCCCGAAGCAAAAAGTGTAATGGAAGAGGGACAGAAACTTTATAAAACAAAAGGAATGGAAAGATCAGCTGTTATTTTAAATTCAGCTGTTTTAACTCTTCAATTTAAAAAAATTGCTCAGGAAAGTGGAATCTATCAGTGGGAAAGATATATAGACGCAGGAAAAGATCCCAATGCTGAAAAAACAGCTGAGGCATGGATTACAAACGGAGTCGATCCGGATAAGAAATAATATCCCCAATATTTTATTATAGTTTTTTAAAAAGTTAGAAAGAAGTTTTAGTTATTTATTTTACTTTTTTAGAATAAGTTAAAAAATTTTTTGTAATCAAGTAATAAAATTATTGATTTTCTTTTTTATTTATAGTTTCTCTTTCTTTTTCTATCTCTTCTATTAGCTGTTGGTCAATTTCTTTTGTCGGATAGTGACCTGTAAAGCAGGCATTACAGAATTGTTTTAATTCCTGGTTTCCTCCTGAAACAGCTTTTTCCATATCTTCAATAGTTTGATAAATCACTTCATCAGCGGAAATCATCTTAGCTATAGTTCTTTCATCTCTCCCCCTTGCTATAAATTCATTCCTTGTTTGCATATCTATCCCGTAGAAACAAGGGGAAGTTAAGGGAGCTGAATATGAGGCAAAATAAACCTTCTCAGCTCCTGCATCCCTTACCATTTTCACAATATTTCTTGAAGTATTACCTCTAACAATACTATCATCCACCAATAAAACTTTTTTTCCTTTTATTTCTGACTCAATCGGATTAAGTTTTTGAAGAACAGAAATTCTTCTTGTTCCCTCTCCGGGCATTATAAAGGTTCTGCCAATATATCTGTTTTTTACCAAACCTTCTCTATATTTAATATTTAAAACCCTTGCAAGTTCAATTGCAGCATCCCTTGCAGAATCAGGTACAGGTATTATTACGTCAATTTCCAGATTTCTTTTTTTAACCTGCTCTGCAAGATATCTTCCCATAAAAACTCTTGATTTATAAACATTTACCTTATCTATAACAGAATCAGGTCTTGCAAAGTAAACCCACTCAAAAATACAGGGAGTGTGAGGACATTTTTCATACTTTTTCACCTTTCCAGCATGAACTTTTCTGCTCCCCTCTTCTATAAAAATCACCTCACCATTTTTTACATCCCGGAATTCTTTATAACCAAGGCTTGAAAGAGTAACACTTTCGGATGCAAAAGCATACTGAGGTAAAAATTCATCCTTTTTCCAGCCAAAAACCAAGGGTCTTATTCCAAGAGGATCCTTAAAAGCAACCATTCCAAAACCTTTTATATACGCCAAAACCGAAAAAGCACCTTTTACAGTATCATAAACCTTTTCCACTGCTTTTAAAATATCCTTGAAACTAATCTCATTTTTCATCCTTTCTGAAAGAGCTTGAGCAAAGACATTAAGAATAGCTTCAACATCATTATGAGAATAGAGCATTCTTTTATATTCTTTTTCTATTACTCTCCTAACACTATTATAATTGGGGACATTTCCATTATGTACTATAGCAATTCCATAGGGATAATTAACAATAAAAGGCTGTGCATCCTCAGATTTCCCGCTTCCTATTGTAGGATACCTCACCTGTGCTATTCCTATATTCCCTTTTAAGAGCTGAATATCTTCAAAGGACTTAAAAACATCTTTGACAAGACCTTTTCCTTTTTTAAAATGAAAGCTATCCCCATCATAGGTTAGTATTCCAGCCGCATCCTGCCCTCTATGTTGAAGAGTTAATAATCCTCTGTATAATCTTTCGACAACGCGGTTATTTTCTATCAGTCCAACAATACCACACATTACTTTTTACCTAATTTTTGTCTTGTATAATTAACAAGCCCTCCGGCTTCAAGTATTTCTAACATTTTGTCAGGAAAAGGAGGAAATTTAAAATTACCTTTTGCTGTTATAATAACCCCATTTTTAAAATCTATTTCAATAGTTTCTCCGTTTTCTATTGCATCAACCGCATCAGAGGACTCAATAGCAGGGATTCCCTGATTTATGGCATTCCTGAAATATATTCTTGAAAATGATTTTGCTATAATTGCTGAAATTCCGGTATATTTTAAAGAGGTAACAGCCTGTTCTCTTGAACTTCCCATTCCAAAATTTTTTCCTGCGACAATAATATCCCCTTTTTTGACATTCTTTGCAAAGTCAGGATCAAGGTCTTCAAGTGCATGACTTGCCATCTCCTCATTTGTAAGGTTTTTGTATGTATATTTTCCGGGATAAATAACATCAGTATTTACCCCATCCCCATATTTCCAAACTCTCCCTTTTATTGTACCGGGCATCTTTTACCTCCTATAAAAGATATTTCCCTGGATCAGTTATCTCTCCTTCTATTACGGAAGCAGCCACTGTTGCAGGAGAAGCAAGGTAAATAAAGGCTTCTCTGCTCCCCATTCTTCCTTTGAAATTTCTGTTAGCAGTTGATATGGCAACTTCTCCCGGAGCAAGCACTCCTTCGTGTGCCCCCAAACAAGGACCGCATCCCGGATTCATAATTATACATCCGGATTCTGCAAGAGTCTCAAAAATACCTTTTTTAAGCGCCTTGATAAATTCTTGCATAGAAGCTGCAAAAACAAGGCATCTAACTCCTGACTTTACTTTCCTACCCTTTAATATTTTTGCTGCTATCTCAAGATCTTCCAATCTTCCATTAGTACATGTTCCTATTAATCCCTGATGTATTTTTGTTCCTAAGACTTCATTAATCGGGCTAACATTATCAACTGTGTGAGGTTTTGCAATCTGAGGAGTCAGATCAGAAACATCAAATTCAACAATCTTTTCATATTCAGCATCAGGATCAGAGGTCAAAACTTCATAATCGGATTTAGCTATATCTTTCACATACTCCAAAGTTTTTTCATCAGGCAAAAAGTATCCTGCTTTTGCTCCCATTTCAGCAGCCATATTTGAAAGAACCATTCGTGAAGCAATTGTAAAATTCTCAGCTACTTCACCAGTAAATTCAACAGCTTTGTATGTTGCTCCATCAGCACCTATTTTTCCTATAATATGTAAAGCAACATCTTTAGCAAAAACACCCTCAGGAAGTTTACCTTTTATTATAAATTTATGCACCTCAGGTACTTTCATCCACAATTCTCCGGTTGCCCAGATAGAAGCCACTTCAGTTCTTCCAATGCCTGCCGAAAAGGCTCCAAAAGCACCATATGTTGTTGTGTGGGAATCAGAACCCAAAATAATTTTTGAAGGAAGAGCATATCCTTTCTCTGATAAAACCTGATGGCAAATTCCATTGTTTATATCATAAAAATTGGTAATGCCCTGTTTTTTTACAAATTCTCTTATCAATTTATGATTGGAAGCCTCAACCTCTGTTGGCGCAGGAACAGTATGGTCAAGAATAATAACAATTCTTTCAGGATATTTTACTTTTTCCACTCCAAATTTATCAAATATCTTTGAAATAGGGGCTGCATTATCATGGGACATAACATAATCAGGTTCTAAAACAACAATTTCACCATGAACAACCTTTTTTCCTACTTTTTTTGAAAATACCTTCTGGACAAAGGTTTCTCCCATTTTTTACCCCCAGAGTTTAAATGGTTCGTAATTTAAGAAATCAGCATGATGAATAATTATAGCTTCAACACTTCTTTTTGCAGCATCTCCCTCTTTTGAATGGGAAGCTATCGTGTGAACAATTTCAAAAGGCATACCTTCACCATAAGCAATAGCAGCTCCAGAAATAGGATGCCTCACAATAGCACCCAACTCAGATTTAACAAACTTACTATCAACTTTCTTATACTCATAAAGTTTACCAACATCATGCAAAATAGCTCCAGCCGTTAAAATATCAAAATCAATTTTCAGTTTTTCTCCATGATAGGATTTAAGAGCTTCTCCGATTTTAATAGCTGTCTGGGTAACACTTCTTGTGTGATCAATGATGTTTATATCCGTATTTTCAATTAGAAGCGTAAAAGGCATCTTCATAAGGTCATCTTCTGTCCAGTTGTTCTCACTTATAGCCTTTCCCCAAATCTTTACGGTTTTTTCCTTCAGATCACTATTTTTGATTAAATCAATTTCAGGAATTAATTTTAGTACTAAGTTCATCATGTCCCCTCCTGCCAACCGGCTAAATACTCTTCTTGTTCTTTTGTAAGCTTATCTATATTTATACCCATTGTTTCAAGCTTTAATCTTGCAATTTCCCTATCTATATGTTCCGGAACATCTATTACGGTTTTTCCGATCTCTTTATGATTATTCAAGATATAAACAGCAGATAGAGCCTGATTTGCAAAGCTCATATCCATAACCATAGCGGGGTGCCCTTCAGCAGCAGAAAGATTTACCAACCTTCCATCAGCAAGTACATTAATTCTCTTACCACTATCAAGCTTATACTCTTTTACAAAAGGCCTAACCTCTCTTTTACTAACCGCTATTTTTTCAAGCCCTTCAAGGTTTATCTCTACATTAAAGTGTCCAGAATTTGCTACAATAGCACCATCTTTCATTAATTTAAAATGCTCGACATCAATAACATTCTTGTTTCCTGTAACAGTAATAAATATATCACCTATTTTTGCCGCCTCCTTCATTGGAAGCACCCAGAAACCATCCATTGAAGCCTCAAGAGCCTTTATTGGATCAACCTCTGTGATAATTACCCTCGCGCCTGCTCCCTTTGCTCTCATTGCAACACCTTTCCCACACCAACCATAACCAGCTACAACAAAATTCATTCCTGCAATCAAAACATTAGTTGCTCTTAAAATTCCATCAAGACTGCTCTGGCCAGTTCCATATCTATTGTCAAAGAAATGTTTTGTCATGGCATTGTTAACAGCAATTATAGGATACTCGAGAACTCCCTGATTTGCCATACTCTTTAATCTTATAACTCCGGTTGTAGTCTCTTCTGTTCCTCCCTTAATTTTTGATAAGAGATCTCTTTTTTTAGTATGTAAAGTTGAAACAAGATCAGCTCCATCATCCATGGTTATATCAGGTTCAATTGAAAGAGCTTCGTAAATATGCTTATAATAAGTTTCATTATCTTCTCCCTTTATAGCAAAAACAGAAATACCATACTCCTTTACAAGAGCTGCTGCTGTTTCATCCTGAGTTGACAGAGGATTTGAAGCAGTCAAAGCTACCTCAGCTCCTCCTGCTTTTAATGTTCTCATTAAATTAGCTGTCTCTGTTGTGACATGCAAACAGGCAGCAATCTTAACACCCTTCAGAGGTTTTTCTCTCTCAAAATCCTCTCTGATTTTTCTTAGAACAGGCATATTGTTTTCTGCCCATTCTATTTTCTTTTTTCCTTCATCCGCTAAATTAAGGTCCTTTACATCATATTTCATTTTATCTCCTTAAAATAAAGCATTTTTTATATCTTCAACTTTATCAGCCTTTTCCCAGCTAAAACTCTCTTCAGTTCTACCAAAATGTCCGTATGCAGCTGTTTTCTTGTAAATAGGTCTTAAAAGATCAAGCTGGTTAATTATACCTCTGGGAGTCAAATCAAAGATGTCTCTTATGGCTTTTACAATTTTTGCCTCATCAACCTTACCCTTACCATGTGTGTCTATCATAATTGAAACAGGATCAGCAACTCCTATTGCATAAGCAAGCTGTACTGTAAATTCATCTGAAACACCTGCTGCGACCATATTTTTTGCTATATATCTTGCCATATATGCAGCTGACCTATCAACTTTTGTAGGATCCTTTCCTGAAAAGGCTCCTCCTCCGTGACTAACAACACCCCCGTATGTATCCACTATAATCTTTCTTCCTGTTAAGCCAGTATCTGCCATAGGACCACCCATAACAAATTTACCGGTCGGATTTATATAATATTTGGTATTATCATCTATCATCTCTGAAGGTATAACTTCCATAATAACCTTTTCAATTACATCCTCCCTTATTTCAGATTGTTTAACATCGGGGGAATGTTGAGTTGAAATAACAATAGCATCAACCCTTGTAGGTTTTCCATCAATGTACTCTATTGTAACCTGCGATTTCCCATCAGGTCTAAGGTAAGGCAAAATATCTTCTTTTCTAACCTTTGAAAGCTGTTTTACTAATTTATGAGCAAACATAATTGGCATTGGCATAAGCTCTTCAGTCTCGGTAGTAGCGTAACCGAACATCATTCCCTGATCGCCAGCTCCTCCTGGATTCACTCCCATTGCAATATCAGGGGATTGCTCGTGAATAGATGAAATAACTGAACATGTTTCATAATCAAAACCATACTTAGCTCTCGTATAACCTATTTCCTTAACAGTATCTCTTACTACCTGAGGAAAATCCACATAACCCTTTGTTGTAACTTCTCCAGCAATAAAAACAAGACCCGTTGTTGTTATTGTTTCAACTGCCACATGTGAATCTTTATCTTGATCAATTAGAGCATCTAAGATCGCATCCGAAATTTGATCCGCTATTTTATCAGGATGCCCTTCTGTAACTGACTCAGATGTAAATAAAAAATTCCCTTTTTTATACATTTTAACCTCCTAAAATTAGAGATAAGAATAGCAAAATATAGATATATTGTCAATTTGTAAAAACTACATCTTAACTGCTTTTAAAAACAAAATCCACACCAAAAAACCTCTCTTTAGCAATAGGATTGTTCACAACCTCTGAAGGAAGACCTTCAGCAACTATATTTCCTGAATCTAAAACATAAATCTTATCTGATATTTCCAGTGTATCATAAACATTATGATCGGATATGAGAATCCCAATTCCTCTTTTTTTTAATTTTAATAACAAACTCTGCAATTCCAATATAGTTAAGGGATCTACTCCTGAAAAAGGTTCATCCAAAAGTAAAAACTTCGGCTCAATCAATAGAGCTCTTGCAACTTCAACTCTCCTTCTTTCTCCCCCTGAAAGATTGTAAGCCATTGAATCTTTTAGGTATTCAATATTAAACTCTCTCATAAGAGAAAAAATTATCTCATCTTTTTTCTTACGATCTTTAATTCTCTCGTCAAGAATAATCATAAAATTATTATAAACTGTTGTTTTCCTGAAAATAGAAGGTTCTTGAGGTAAGTAAGTAATACCCAAAAGCGCTCTTTCGTGAGGAGGAGTTAAAGTTATATCTTCACCATCAAGTAAAATTTTCCCTTTGTTTGGTTTTACAACACCTAAAATCATTTTAAATGAAGTTGTTTTCCCAGCCCCATTCTTACCTAAAAGGGCAATAATTTTACCTTCTTCAATTTTTAAATTCACATTGTCAACAACCTTTCTTCCAGAGTATATCTTTTCTAGATTAATCGCTTCAATCAATTTTTTCTCCTTTAAAAGCAAGAAATGTTTCCAGAAGTTTTTTTGTCTGCCTCACATTATGAACTCTCAATATGGAAGCTCCATTTAACAAAGATATAAGATTGGCTACACATGTTTGCTCTTCCCTTTCATCCACTTTGTATTTTCCATTCAAAGATAAAAAGGATTTTCTTGACAATCCTACAAGAATTGGAAGATTTAATTTTTTAAAAAAACTCAAATTATTAATTATTTTAAAATTATCTTCCAATTTTTTCCCAAATCCGATTCCTGGATCAATTATTATCTTTTCGTCAAAAACACTGTTCTTATTCAGTTTTTCTTTAATTTTAATAAAATATTCATAAATTTCTCCCAATAAATCCTTATAAACAGGATTCTTTTGCATATTATTAGGAGTTCCTTTAATATGCATTATTATTATTGGAACATTATAATCTTTTACTACCTCTACCATTTTATTATCAAAGTTAGTTCCGCTTATATCATTTACAATATTTGCTCCTTCATCAATTGCAGCTTTCGCGACTTCTGATTTATAAGTGTCTATTGAGATTAGAATTTTACTTCTTCTCCTGATTTCTTCTATTACAGG
>JALXDT010000189.1 GCA_027070475.1 Candidatus Aminicenantota bacterium
AATATTTTAAAAGATTTAGGAGGTAAAAATGGGTGTTGACACATTTAAAGTTAAGGATTCGATTTTTAAAATTTTCCCAGAGAATGGAAACAATCTTTTTAGCTGGACTTTTAAAGGAGAGGAGATCTTCTATTATCCTGAAAATTTTGTAGAGGAAAGGCAAAAGTTTTATAATGGAGGAAATCCAATACTTTTCCCCTCTGTTGGAAGAACCTGGTTAATTGAAGAGGATAAGAGAACATTGGGTAAATATAAAATTTACGGGGAGGAGAAACTTTATAATATGCCACTTCATGGATTTGTTGATTTAGGAGAGTGGGAAAAAGTTGAGGAAACCGAAGAAGATGATTTAGTAAAAGTTAAGTATAAATTTTTCTATAATAATTTAAAGAATGAGTACTATCCATTTTCAGTTGATTTTTTTATTGAGTACATTCTTAATGAAAAAAAGCTAACCATAATTTCAGAGATTATCAATAATTCTGATAAAATTGTACCCTTTGCATATGGACTACATCCCTATTTTTATTTTAGAAAGGATAATAATAATATTGAAGTTGTTTTAAATTGCAGAAAAGAGATTATTTTGGATGATGAGATGAAAATAGGAGTGGGAGAGAAAGATTTTAATGAAAAAAAGATTCCTATTATTTCGGGAAAATACTACGAGAGAGCTTTTAAAGAAATAGAGACAAATACAGCGGAGATTATAAACAGGAGCACAGGAAGGAGTGTTCAAATAGTTTATGATGAAAATGTAGAAATTCTCGTTTTATATTCAGTTGAAGATAAAGATTTTGTGTGTCTTGAACCATGGACCAGAGGACTTGGCGGATTTGGTTCTTTAAGTATTAAAAATTATGAGCAGGGAAACAAATTAATCTTTTTGAAACCAGGAGAATCAAAAAAGATAGAAATTTCATATATAATAAAGCCTTAGATTTATGTTGTGTTGACAGAAAAAGAAAAATGGCATAGAATTTTTAACAATGTCAAAACGACTTGTTTTTTTTCTTTTATTATTTGCTCTTCTTCTTTTTTTTATAACTCTTAATGAAGGAAAGGCTACAGAAAATCCAAATATAAAAATAGATATTTCTTTTTCAAAAAACAGACTAAAGAGAGGCAAAACTTATAAGTTATTTCTTAATTTCAAATTAAAGAATAATTATCTTTTAAATTACTATCCCATATTAAATATCAGTATTTTAGAGAGCAATGGTCTTGATTTTTCAAAAGATAGTTTTAAAGCCAATGAGATTGACATAGAGTTAAAAACAATAAAGGAAAAGAAATTCATAGACACAACAACTCCTATTACTATTCCTTTTGAAGTTTTTAAAGTGGCTAAACGGGGAAAATATAAATTAAGAATTCGTTTGGAAGGATTTCTTACAAATATAAAAGAAAACTATGTTATTAAATTTGTCAATGAAGCTGAGATTGATTATAAAATTTATTAGGAGAGGTTAATATGCATAAAAACATCAAACCTGTAAGAACTAAGAAGGATTTGAAAAAGTTTATTAGAGTACCTTATAAGATTTATGGAAGAATTTACAGAAATTGGGTTCCTCCTCTTGAGATTGATATGAAGGAAAGACTTGATAAGAAAAAATATCCCTTTTTTGAATACAGTGATTCTGAATTTTTTATTTATGAGGAAGATGGTGAGGTTTTAGGTAGGATAACAGCTTCTGTTAACCATCGCTATAATGACCATTTTAACAAAAAAACAGGATTTTTTGGATTTTTTGAATCTGTGGACAGACAGTATGTTGCTGATGCACTTTTTGAAGCTGCTTTTGAATGGGTTAAAGAGAGAGGAATGGAAGATATAATGGGACCCTTTAATTTTTCTACAAATGAGGAGGGTGGACTTTTAATAAAAGGTTTTGATAGACCCCCTATGCTTTTAATGACATACAATCCTGAATATTATATAGCTCTTTATGAGAATGCTGGCTTAAAAAAAATTAAAGAATGGTGGGCATGGTATGTTACTAAATGGAATGTGAGAATTTCAGACAGAATGAAAAAATTTGTTGAAAAAGTGGAGAGCAGAGAGGATACAGTTATAAGAACAATTAATATGAAGGATTTTAAGAATGAAGTTGAGAGAATAAAAGAGATATACAATGAAGCATGGCTGGATAATTGGGGTTTTGTGCCATATACTGATGCTGAAATAGATAAACTTGCTAAAGATTTGAAGATGATTGTTGATCCCAATCTTGTTTTATTTGCTGAGATTAATGGAGAACCTGCTGGTTTTTTAATTGCTTTCAGAGATATTCATGAAATTTTAATAGATTTAAAAGGAAAGCTCTTTCCATTTGGAATTATAAAACTTCTTCTTGGTATGAAAAAGATAAAAAATATGAGAGTTGTAACTCTTGGAGTTAAGCATAAATTTAGAAGAAGAGGTTTTGATGTTGCTCTTTATTATAATGTTATAAAAAATGCAATGAAGATGGGAATTGAAGGCTCTGAAATGTCATGGATTTTGGATGATAATTATGTAATGAATAATATATTAAAGAATATTAATGCCACTAAATACAAGATTTATGGTATTTATGGAAAAGAGTTATAAACAATTGACAAAAGTTTTTATATGTGATAAAAAAAGCTATTAAATTTTGGAGGTTGCACAATGGGTATGGCAGTTGGTGGTACAAGTACCACAAAATCAGATCCTAATGTAGTTCCTTTAATTGACATTTTATTAGTTTTATTGGTTATTTTTATGGTAATAACTCCTTCTACCCAGAAGGGAATAGATCTTAAATTACCTGAAACTGCTTCAGGTCAGGATCAGGGGCCATCAAATGTTATTATTTTATCTTTGAAAAGCGATTTAACTGTTATGATAAATCAGGAAAAGGTCCCTTATGATTTACTTGTTCAAAGATTAAGGGATATATACTCTACAAGACAGGATAAAACTATTTTTATAAGAGCAAACTCCAAACTTCCATACAAAGAGGTTGTTAAAATTATAGATGCTGCCAAAAGTGCGGGTGTGGAAGTTATTGGAATTGTTCCGGAAAGATACGACGAATAAAAAACTTGGATTATCTAACGGTTGTTTCATCTAATAGAATAGAGTCTATTAATATTACATCAAAAGTTCAAGAGTTAATTTCTTCTTACAAAGAGGGAATTATATTTTTATATGTCCCTCATACAACGGCTGGTATATTTATAAATGAATCTGCTGACCCTGATGTGGTTTTTGATATTAACAGTAAGTTAAACTCATTGGTTCCGTCTGGAGCAGGTTATAGACACTTTGAGGGGAATTCAGATTCCCATATAAAATCAGTTATTGTCGGGAATCAGCTTTTTGTCTTTTTTGAAGATGGGAGATTGTCTTTGGGTACGTGGGGAGGAATATTCTTTGCTGAATTTGATGGTCCAAGACAGAGAAAGATATATTATAGAATTGAAGAAAAAAATAAATAAAATTTTAAAACTATTGACAAATTTGTTTATTTTTGCTAAATTTAGCCTGTTTCTGCTGGCGTAGCTCAATCGGTAGAGCAGCTGATTTGTAATCAGCAGGTCGTGGGTTCAAGTCCCTCCGCCAGCTAATAATGGGTAGGTGCCAGAGCGGTCAAATGGGGCGGGCTGTAAACCCGTTGCCGAGAGGCTACAGAGGTTCGAATCCTCTCCTGCCCATTTTTAATGCGGGAGTAGCTCAGTGGTAGAGCTCCTGCCTTCCAAGCAGGAGGTCGCGGGTTCAAATCCCGTCTCCCGCTCTTAAATGCCCACGTAGCTCAGTCGGTAGAGCACATCCTTGGTAAGGATGGGGTCATCAGTTCAAGTCTGATCGTGGGCTTATTATATATGATTTAAATTTTTTAGGAGGTAAATAAATGGCGAAAGAGAAGTTTGAGAGGACGAAGCCTCATTTAAATGTTGGAACGATAGGGCACGTGGATCACGGAAAGACGACATTGACGGCGGCAATAACGAAGGTATTGCATATGAAGCATCCCAATGTAGAGTACAGGGATTTCTGGAGTATTGACAATGCACCGGAGGAGAAGGCAAGAGGTATAACGATACAGATAGCGCACGTTGAGTATGAGACGGATAAGAGGCATTATGCACATATAGATTGTCCTGGGCATGCTGACTATGTAAAGAACATGATAACAGGAGCTGCACAGATGGATGGAGCGATATTGGTGGTTGCGGCTACTGATGGGCCGATGCCACAGACGAGGGAGCATATATTGTTAGCGAGACAGGTTAATGTTCCTGCGATAGTGGTATTTTTGAACAAGACGGATATGGTGGATGATGAGGAGATATTGGAATTGGTAGAGTTAGAGGTAAGGGAGTTATTGAGTGATTATGGATTTCCTGGAGATGAGATACCAGTGATAAAGGGGAGTGCATTGAAGGTATTGGAGACAGATAGTGATAATCCTGATGATGAGGCATATAAGCCGATATGGGAGTTAGCGCAGGCATTGGATGATTATATACCGGAGCCGAAGAGGGATGTTGACAAGCCGTTTTTGATGCCGATAGAGGATATATTTAGTATAAGTGGAAGAGGAACGGTAGTTACGGGAAGGATAGAGAGAGGAGTAGTGAGAGTAGGAGAAGAGGTAGAGATAGTAGGGATAAGAGAGACGAGGAAGAAGGTAGTTACAGGGGTAGAGATGTTCAGGAAGATATTGGATGAGGGAATAGCAGGAGATAATGTAGGTGTGTTGTTAAGAGGAACGGATAAGGATGAGGTGGAGAGAGGAATGGTATTGGCGGCACCAGGTACAATAACACCTCATACGAAGTTTAAGGCAGAGGTATATGTATTGAAGAAAGAGGAAGGAGGAAGACATACACCTTTTTACAGTGGATACAGGCCACAGTTTTATTTCAGGACGACGGATGTTACGGGAGAGATAATATTGCCGGAAGGAGTGAAGATGGTATTGCCGGGAGATAACACGGAGATGACGATAGAGTTGATAAAGCCGATAGCGATGGAGAAAGGATTGAGGTTTGCAATCAGAGAAGGCGGAAGGACAATAGGAGCCGGATCTGTTACTGAGATTATTGAATAGAGGTTTTAGAGAATGGCAGATAACCGAATCATAGTTCATCTTAAATGTACTGTGTGCAAGAATAAGAACTATACAACAGTAAGAAATAGAAAAAACCAGAAGGGCA
This sequence comes from Candidatus Aminicenantota bacterium, assembly GCA_027070475.1. GTDB lineage: Bacteria > Acidobacteriota > Aminicenantia > JAMOAD01 > JAMOAD01 > JALXDT01. The sequence continues at coordinate 5,191 of JALXDT010000189.1, forward strand.
AACTTGAACTGAAAAAGTATTGCCCTACCTGTAGAAAGCATACGATTCATAAAGAATCTAAGTAGGCCAGTAGCTCAATTGGTAGAGCGTCGGTCTCCAAAACCGAGGGCTGGGGGTTCAAGTCCTCCCTGGCCTGCTTTTATAAAATAAGGAGTGAGAAGTTGTTAACTAAAACAAAAAAATTCCTGAGTGAGATTAAGTCAGAGATTAAGAAGGTAACCTGGCCATCTATGCAAGAGGTTTATGCTACAACTATTATGGTGATAATTGCAGTTATTTTCTTTGGCTTCTATCTCTGGTCAATGGATGTGGTGTTTGGATGGTTGGTTCAGAGTTTGAAGAACTTTTTTAGGTGATGAAAATGGGAAATGAAGATATGAAATGGTATGTAGTCCATACTATGACAGGGTCAGAGGAGTTTGTTGCTAAAGCAATAAGGGAAAGAGCAGAAAAAGAGGGTATTGCAGACGAAATAGGTGAGATTCTTGTTCCTACTGAAAAGGTTGTTGAAGTTAAAGGTGGAGAAAAAAAGATTGTTACAAAAAGGTCCTTTCCCGGTTATATTATTATTCAAATGGTTTTGAATGATAGAAATCAGAATATAGTTAAAAATGTTCCCAAGGTAACAGGTTTTGTAGGAGCTGAAGGCAAACCCGTGCCCTTAACTGAGAAAGAGGTGAAAAGAATAATATCTCATATTGAAACCACTGAAAAGAAACCGATGCCTAAATATAAGTTCGAAAGAGGAGAAGCTGTTAGAATAATAGATGGCCCATTCCTTAATTTTAATGGAGTTATAGAAGAGGTAGATGAGAAGAGGCAGGTTTTAAAGGTTACTGTCACAATATTTGGTCGAGCTACCCCTGTGGAGCTTGACTTTTTACAGGTTGAGAAGATTTAAAAAAGGAGAATAGATATGCCACCGAAAAAGAAAAAAGAAATAATGGCGCAGGTTAGGATGCAAATTCCTGCGGGTCAGGCAAGTCCGGCGCCTCCAGTAGGTTCGGCCTTGGGACCCCATGGAATTAGTTTGATGGATTTTGTAAAACAGTTTAATGATAAAACTTCAAAATTGGAACCCGGAATAACTGTCCCTGTGATTGTTAATATTTATAAGGATAGAAGTTTTGATTTTGTTATAAAAACAACCCCTGCTGCTGTTCTTTTAAAGAAGGCTGCAAAAATAGCCAAAGGTTCAGGTGAGCCTAATAAAAATAAGGTTGGAAAGGTTACAATGAAGGATATTGAAGAGATTGCAAAGTACAAAATGCCAGACCTTAACACTGATGATCTTGAAATGGCTAAAAGAATTATTATGGGAACAGCAAAATCAATGGGAGTGGAGATAGAAAATGAGTGAAACTACAGTTAATACAAAGAAAGCAAGTTCAGTTGTGGGTGTTAGGAAAAGAGGTAAAAAATATCTGAATGCAAAATCCAAAATAGAAGATAGAAGATATGATATAGAAGAAGCTGTTAAGATAATAAAAGAAGTAGCATATGAAACTGCTAAGTTTGACCAAACAATTGAGGTTGCTATGAGGTTAGGTGTTGATCCCAAGTATTCTGATCAGATGGTTAGAGGGTACACTGTTTTACCAAATGGGACAGGTAAGCAGGTTAAGGTTGTTGTAATTGCGACAGGTGAAAAAATTAAGGAAGCTGAGGAAGCTGGTGCAGATTTTGTTGGTGAAGATGATATTATTCAAAAGATAAGTGAAGGTTGGCTTGATTTTGATGTGGTTGTAGCAACGCCCGATGTGATGAGAAAGGTTGGTAAGCTTGGAAAACTTTTGGGAGCAAGAGGTTTAATGCCAAGTCCGAAATCTGGAACAGTTACATTTGATATTGCAAATGCTATTAAAGAAATAAAAGCAGGAAAAGTCCAGTTTAAGGTTGACAAAGCAGGGAATTTGCATTCTGGAATAGGGAAAGCCTCTTTTCCTAATGATAAGTTGGTTGAGAATTTTAATGCTTTTATTGAAGCTGTTCAAAAGGCTAAACCTTCTGGGGCGAAAGGTAAATACATTCAAAGAGTTTATCTATCTGCCACAATGACCCCATCAGTTGAAATAGATTTATCATCTTTAGAGTAAAGGAAGGGTAAAATGAAGAAAGAGCAAAAATTTAAGATTGCAGAAGAGATAAGAGATATCATTGAAAAAAGCAATGGGGTTTTTCTTGTTGAATTTAACAATATTTCTGTTGCTGAAATTTCTGATTTGAGAAAGAAAATTAAAGCTAATGAAAATTCAGGATTCAGAGTTGTGAAAAATACTCTTGTAAAAAAGGCTATAGGAGATGATTTCCCTGAGTTTCCTGTTGAAGTTCTTCAAGGCCCCACTGCTATGGCATATTCTGAGAACAGGTTTATTGAAGTAGCAAAGGTTCTCTTTGAATATAAGAAAGAGACAGACAAAATCAATGTAAAAGCAGGTTTGGTTGAGGGGAAAAAATTATCCCCCGAAGAAACAGAGGCATTGTCAAAGATACCTTCAAGAGAGGCTTTGATGGCGCAATTTGCTGGATTGATGGTAGCTCCATTGAGAAAATTCCTTATGACAATGAGAGCTCCATTGCAAAATTTTGATAATTTATTACATCAATTGAAAAATAAAAAGGAGGAAAAATAAAAATGGCAGAAATAACCAAAGAAGATTTTTTTAATCATCTTGACAAATTAACAGTTCTGGAATTGGTTGAGTACATTAAGGAGTTTGAAGAAAGATATGGAATTGAAGCTGCTGCCGCTATGCCGGTAGGAGTTATGCCCGCTGCTGGAGCAGCTCAGGGTGCTCAGGAAGCAGAAGAAAAAACAGAATTTGATGTTATCTTAAAAGAGGTTGGTCCTAAGAAGATTAATGTTATTAAAGTAGTTAGAGAGGTAACAAGCCTTGGTCTAAAAGAGGCAAAGGCTGTTGTTGATGAAGCACCCGGCAGCAAAATAGCAGAGGGAGTTTCAAAAGAAGATGCAGAAAAGATTAAAGCCAAATTTGAAGAGGTGGGAGCTGTAGTAGAGATCAAATAAGGAAAAGAAATTAACACACAACTTAATTGTCTATATCCTTTTTTTGTAATTTTAAAAAATTTTTTAAAGAGGAAAAATGGAGAAAAATCCATATTTAGAAAGAAAGTCTTTTCAGAGAACTAAATTTAATCCTTCTGTGGATGATTTGATAAAAGTTCAAAAGGAAAGCTATGAAAAGTTTCTGCAGATGAAGCATTTTCCTGAGGAAAGAGAGAAAGTTGGTATACAGGCAGCATTTGAAAAAGTTTTCCCTATTTCAAATTTTAAGGAAACAGCTGTATTGGAGTTTGTTGAGTATAAATTGGGAAAGTGGAGTTGTAAGTGTGGGAAGCTTCAAGGTGTTGAAAATGCAAGAGCTGTATGCAAGCATTGTGGTAAACCTTTACCTGTTGGTATTGAGCCTGATAAAGAGACGGTTTGCCCCTATTGCGGAAATGAAGGGGATTTTGAATATCCTACATGTGAAAAGTGTGGAACAAAGGTAGAACTTAAAATTCCACATACACCTGAAGAGTGCCTTGACAAAGGCTATACTTATTCAATACCTCTTTTTGTTAAATTAAGATTAATTGTTGGTGAAGAAGAAAAACAGGAAGATAATCAGATTTCAGTAAGTGAGCACAAAGAGATAAAGGAACAGGGGGATATTTTCTTTGGTGAAGTTCCACTTATGACAGAGACAGGTTCATTTATCATTAATGGAACTGAGAGAGTTATTGTAAATCAGCTTCATCAAGCTCCTGGTGTTATATTCCACAGAGAGAAAAAAGGTAAAGAAAATAAAAGCCCATATAGAAGTGATCTAAAAGCAGTTATAATGGCTCACAGGGGGGCAAAACTGGAGTTTGTAATAGATAAAAAGAGACTCTTATTTGCTAAGATTAATGAAAAGAAGAAAATACCTATAACAACTTTTTTGAGAGCTCTCAAGATTGAGGATGATGCTGATATAATCAGAAAGCTCTATACTGTTTATAGAGTAAAACCTGAAGGAGAAAATATTCTCTGGGAATTTGGTCCAAAGCTCTACAATAAAAAGAGTAAAGAGGAAAAGGAAGTTTCTCAGGATATACTTCATCCTGAAACAGGAGAAGTTTTGGTTAAGAAAGGAACAAAGATAAACAAAACAGTTTATTCAAAGCTTGAGAAAATTGGAATTAAGTACATAGCTCTTTCAAAAGATGAGTTGAAGGGTGCCTATCTTGTTCACAAAGTTGATGGTGTTGAGCTTAATCCTGGAGATCCTATAGATGATAATAGCCTTGATTTTCTTATTGCAAGCGGAAAGGAATTTGAAATTTTCTTCCCGGAAAAAGAGGATATAGGGACCTATGTTCTTAATACTCTGAAAAAGGATACAGTTAAAACAACAGAAGAGGCTTATGATTTTATCTTTACTCAATTAAGACCGGGTGAGCCTTTCCATCATGATCAGGCAAGATTGTATTTTCACAATCTGTTTTTTAATCCCAAAAGATATGACCTTTCTCCTGTTGGAAGATATAAGATAAATTTAAAACTTGACCTTGATGAACCTATAACTCAAACAACACTTACGGAAAGAGATATTATTGCAACAATAAAATATTATCTCAGGCTTTTAGAGAACAAGGGTGGTACGGAGGATGATAGAGATCATCTTGGAAACAGAAGAGTGAGACCTGTGGGTGAACTGGTAACAGACCAATTTGTTTCAGGGTTGCAGAGACTTGAAAAAATGGTCAAAGAAAAACTTATTTCAACTCAGGAACTTCAGTCTATCTTGCCCAAGGATCTTATTAACTCCAAGCCCATTACATCCGCCTTAAAAGAGTTTTTTGGGACATCTGAGCTTTCTCAATTTCTTGATCAAACAAATCCTCTTGCTGAGATTACTCATAAGAGAAGAATATCTGCATTGGGCCCGGGAGGTCTTAAAAGGGAGAGAGCTGGTTTTGAAGTAAGAGATGTTCATATCTCCCATTATGGAAGAATTTGTCCTATTGAGACTCCTGAAGGTCAGAATATAGGTCTTATTGTCTCTTTAAGTACATATGCAAAGACCAATGAATTCGGATTCCTTGTTACTCCTTACAGAAAGGTTGAAAACGGTTATGTAAAAGACTATTATGAAATCACTACCAAAGGAGATAGTAAGTTTAATGTAGGTGATGTGGTTGAAAGAAAAGATCTTTTCAAAGAACTTGAAAAATTAAAAGGAAAAGGTTTAAAACTTCCTAAATACACATATAAGACATTTTACTTAACTCCATGGGAAGAAGAGAGACACATTATAGCTCAAGCAACTATTGAACTTGATGAAAATGGTAAAATTTTAGAAAAGAGAGTTCCAGTAAGAAGAGAAGGAAGCTTTACATATGTGGATAGAAATGAAGTTGAATATATAGATATATCTCCCCAACAACTTGTTTCTATCTCAGCATCATTAATACCATTCCTTGAACATGATGATGCTAACAGAGCTCTGATGGGTTCTAACATGCAGAGGCAGGCAGTACCTTTAATCAGACCTGATTCACCTATTGTTGGAACAGGGGTTGAATATATTGCGGGAAAAGGTTCTAAAGGTGTTGTTATAGCAAAAAGATCCGGAATAGTTGAGAAGGTTGACGCGAATAGAATTATTATCAAGGTTGAAGATGAGGATGATATCGAAGGAAAAGATATTGGGGCTGATCTTTATATCCTGAAAAAATTCAGAAGATCCAATCAGGATACTTTTGTGAATCAAAGACCTATTGTGAAAAAAGGAGAGAGGGTTAAAAAAGGACAGGTTATAGCTGATAGTTCTGCAACTGATAAAGGAGAATTGGCTTTAGGTCAGAATCTTTTGGTTGCATTCTTACCGTGGAGAGGATATAACTATGAAGATGCTATAGTTATATCCAGAAGACTTGTTGAAGATGATTCCTTAACATCTATTCATATAAAAGAGGTATCCATAGAAGCACGAGAGACAAAATTTGGTCCTGAAGAAATTACAAGAGACCTTCCTTTAAAAGGTGATAATAAAGAGGAGAAACTTAAAAATCTTGATGAATCAGGAATTATTAAGGTTGGTTCCTATGTTAAACCTGATGATATTCTGGTTGGTAAAATTTCTCCAAAAGCACCTTCTCAGCTTACACCTGAAGAAAAACTCTTAAAAGCTATTTTTGGACATAAGGCACTTGAAATCAAAGATTCTTCCCTGAAATGTCCACCGGGAGTTGAGGGTACGGTTGTTGATGTAAAGGTTTTTACCAGAAGAGGAGTTGAGAAGGATGAAAGAGCAAAAAGGATAGAACAGGAAGAGATAGCAAGGCTCGAAAAGAACCTTCAGGATGAGATTGAGATTATTAATATTGAAGCTAAAAAAAGATTAAGACCCTATTATTTGGGAAGGGTGCTTGAAAAGGATTTTAAGAATGAAAAAGTCACTATAAAGAAAAAGGAGAAATTAAAAGCTAAAATTTATGATAAATTAGAGATAGATGAGATTCTAAAACTTAGGCTTCAGCCTGATCCCGATAAGGATGCTGTCATAGATGAGATAAAGAGAAAAACCAAAGTGCAGGTTGACTCTATTAAAACAAGTTTAAACAACAAAATTGATGCTATAAGAAAAGGTGATGATCTCAGCCCGGGAGTACTAAAAGTTGTGAAGGTTAGTATAGCTATGAAAAGAAAGATACAGGAGGGAGACAAATTAGCTGGAAGACATGGAAACAAAGGTGTTATCTCCAGAATTTTACCTCCTGAGGATATGCCATTTTTACCTGATGGTACACCTGTGGATGTTGTTTTAAATCCACTTGGAGTTCCTTCAAGAATGAATGTTGGTCAGATTTTAGAAACTCATCTTGGCTGGGCTGCAAAAGCACTTGGATGGAAAGTTCAAACTCCTGTTTTTGATGGAGCAAGGGAAGAAGATATTGTTAATGCTCTGAAAGAGGCCGGCCTTCCTGAAGATGGAAAAATAACCATTTACGACGGAATGACAGGTGAACCCTTTGACCAGAAAGCTACAGTTGGAATTATGTATATAATGAAGCTTGTTCATATGGCAGAGGATAAGATGCATGCAAGGTCCACAGGACCATATTCTCTTGTTACTCAGCAACCTCTTGGAGGTAAGGCTCAATTTGGTGGTCAAAGATTCGGAGAAATGGAAGTCTGGGCGCTTGAGGCTTATGGAGCTGCCTACTCATTACAGGAGATGTTAACTGCAAAATCAGATGATGTGGAAGGTAGAAATAAAATATATGAGTCCATTGTAAAAGGTACTTATGATTATAGTCCCAGTTTACCAGAATCCTTTAATGTCTTGGTTAGAGAATTAATGAGTCTTGCAATAAATGTTGAGCTTGGTAAAAAAACCAAGGTGAATGATTTTAAGCTCACAGTTCCTCAAGAGGAAGAAGAGGATGCTGGTACGAACATTTTTTAAATAAGGAGGGGAAATGATACCTAAAAAAAGTTTAACCATCCGAGGGATGAGTGTCAATGATTTTGATTATATGAAGCTTTCCCTTGCTTCCCCGGAGCAAATTATAGGATGGTCTTACGGAGAAGTAAAAAAGGCAGAAACAATTAATTATAGAACTCACAAGCCAGAAAAGGATGGACTTTTCTGTGCCAAAATTTTTGGACCTATAAATGATTATGAGTGTTTGTGTGGAAAGTATAAGAGGAAAAAACACAAAGGTATGATCTGTGAAAAGTGCGGAGTTGAAGTTACAGAAAGGAAGGTCAGAAGAGAGAGAATGGGGCACATTGAGCTTGTATCCCCTGTTACTCATATCTGGTATCTTAGAGGTCCGGGGAGTAAAATTGCCCTTACCTTAGGACTTGATCAAAAGGATCTTGAAAGAGTTGTCTATTTTGAAAGATATATTGTTGTTGATCCCGGAGAAGCAGCAGGAGAGGTGGATGAAAGAGATATACTTACTGAAAAGGAGTATCAAAAACTTCTTGAAAAATACAGTGAAGATGATTTTGATATCAGGATGGGTGCGGAAGCGATAAGAGATCTTTTAAAAAAGATTGATCCTGAAAAAGAGGCTCAAACTTTAAGAAAAGCACTTAAAAAAGAGGGATCTGTTCAGAATAAGCTAAAACTCTCGAAAAGATTAAGAACTGTTGAAGCTTTCTTAGAATCAGGAAATAGACCTGAATGGATGATTCTTGAGGTATTACCTGTTCTTCCTCCGGATTTGAGACCATTGGTAAGATTGGACAGCGGAACTTTTGCATCCTCAGACCTCAATGAACTTTATAGAAGAATAATTAATAGAAATAATAGATTGAGAAAACTTATTGATCAGAATGCTCCTGAGATAATTATTAAGAATGAGAAGAGAATGCTTCAGGAGGCTGTTGACGCTCTTTTTGAAAATGGAGCAAGAGGAAAATACTATTTGGCATCAAACAATAGACCTCTCAAATCTCTTTCTGATTCATTAAAGGGTAAAACTGGAAGATTCAGACAGAATCTTTTAGGGAAGAGGGTTGATTATTCAGGAAGATCTGTTATTGTTGTTAATCCAAACCTTAAACTTCACCAGTGCGGACTTCCTAAACTTGTAGCACTAGAGCTTTTCAAACCCTTTGTAATCAGATTATTGGAAGATAGGTATGCTGTCTCAATAGCAGGAGCAAAAGAGATGATTGAAGAGAGAACCCCCGAAGTATGGGAGTGTCTGGAAGATGCTGTTAAGTATCACCCGGTTCTTTTAAACAGAGCTCCGACTCTTCACAGAAACAGTATTCAGGCTTTTGAGCCTATTCTTGTGGAGGGAAAGGCAATTCAGATTCATCCAATGGTTTGTCCTGCTTTTAATGCGGATTTTGATGGTGACCAGATGGCAGTTCATGTTCCACTTTCAATAGAGGCTCAGGTTGAAAGCAGAGAGCTTATGCTTGCTCCTCTTAATATTCTTTCTCCTGCCAATGGAAAGCCTCTGGCAATTCCAACTCAGGATATGGTTTTAGGTATTTACTATCTTACAATAAAAAAAGATAAAGCCAAAGGTGAAGGGAGAATCTTTGCAACTCAGGATGATGTAAAAATTGCCTATGACTTAGGATATGTTGATCTCCATGCTACAATCCTTTTGAGATGGAATGGTAAGGTGAAAAACATAGAAAAGTACATAGAGGATAATCAGGATATAGCAAATTGTCCTGTTAAAGAAGTAAATGGAATTATAGAGACAACTCCGGGAAGAGTGATCCTGAACAGTGTGTTGCCTAAAGAGATTCCTTTTATTAACGGTCTTTTGAATAAAAAAGGTGTACAGAATCTTGTATACTATGCCTATCAAACAGTAGGGCTTGAACAAACCGTGGAAATCCTAAATTCTCTCAAGGAGATTGGTTTTGAGTTTGCAACCCTTGCCGGTTTTTCAATTGCGGCATCTGATATGATTACTCCTCCTTCAAAGGAGAAATTGATAAAAGAGGCTGAAAAAGAGGTTGATAAGATAATAAAGAAATATGAAGAGGGAGTTGTTTCTCCCGATGAAAAACACAATATGATTACTGATATCTGGGAAAGGGTAACGAATAATATTACCAAGGAGATGAGGAAGAACATTGAAAAGAAGATGGAAGAGACAGGTGAATTAAACTCTCTCTTGATTATGGCACAGTCGGGAGCAAGAGGTAAGATGGATCAGGTCAGACAGTTAGCAGGGATGAGAGGTCTTATGGCAAAACCTTCAGGAGAAGTTATAGAAAACCCAATTAAATCTAATTTTAGAGAGGGTTTGACATCTCTTGAATACTTTATTTCAACCCATGGAGCAAGAAAGGGCTCAGCAGATACAGCTCTTAAAACAGCAGAAGCTGGATATTTGACAAGAAGGCTTGTTGATGTTGCTCAGGATGTTGTGGTAACAGAGGAAGATTGTGGAACAACTCAGGGTATGGAGGTTTCTGCCATAATTGAAAATGGAGAGATAATAGAATCCTTTTATGATAGAATTTTGGGGAGAACATCACTTGAAAGAGTTGTTAAACCTGACACAGGAGAGGTAATAGTTGATGTTAATGAAGAAATTGATGAAGAGAAAGCTACTAAAATAATAGCAACAGGTAAGAATAGCCTTAAGATAAGAACTCTTTTAACATGTAAAGCTAAACACGGTGTATGTCAGAAATGCTATGGAAGAGATATGGCAAGAGGAAAAACTGTAAGCCTTGGTGAAGCTGTTGGAATTATTGCAGCACAATCTATTGGAGAACCCGGAACACAGCTTACAATGAGAACATTCCATATCGGAGGAATCGCTTCCGGACTTGTGAATGTATCCTCTTTGAAAGCAAGAAATGAAGGTGTTGTAAAATTTACAAATGTCAGATATGTTCAGAATGAAGAGGGTGAGCATATAGTAATTAATAGAACAGGGCTTATTACTATTGTGGATCACAAAGGAAGAGAGATGGAAACCTATCCTGTGGTTTATGGAGCTAAACTTGCAGTTAATGATGGAGATAAAGTTAAAAAAGGTGATGTCCTTACCACATGGGATCCATATTCAAATGTTGTTCTTACAGAATATGCTGGATATGTTGAGTTTAAAGACATAATAGAGGATGTTACATTAATTTCAGTTAGAGATGAAAGAACAGGTCACGTTAAAAAGCAGATAATAAAGTCCAAAGATGAAACAAAGCAGCCTATCATAGTGATTAAAGATGAATCCGGTGCAGTCATAAGAGAATATCATATTCCTGCTGATGCATTTCTTGAGGTTAAAAATGGTGATAAGGTCAAGGCAGGGCAGGTTATTGCCAGAATGCCAAGAGAGACAGCAAAAACAAAAGATATTACTGGTGGTCTACCAAGAGCTCAGGATCTATTTGAAGCAAGAAAACCTCAAAATCCTGCAATCTTAAGTGAAATTGATGGGTATGTTAAATTTGGTCCTGTTTCAAGAGGTTTTAGAAAGATAATTATTGAAAATGAAGAGACAGGAGATAAAAAAGAATACAATGTTCCTACCTCAGCATATATTCTTGTTCAGGAAGATGATTATATAAAAACAGGACAACCGCTAATAGAAGCTCCTTCTGATCCTCATAAGATTCTTGAAGCATCAGGAGAGGAAGCTCTTGCCAAATATCTAATAAAAGAGATTCAGCAGGTTTACAGATCTCAGGGTGTTGATATAAATGATAAGCATATAGAAGTCATTATAAGGCAGATGCTTAAATGGGTTAAGATTGAGGATATTGGAGATTCTAAATTCTACTATGGTCAGCTTGTTGATAGATTCAAATTTCAGGAAGAACTTTCAAGAATATTAGCAGAAGGAGGGGAGCCTCCGAAGGCAAATCCGGCACTACTTGGAATTTCAAAGGCTGCCCTTAATACTGATTCTTTTATTTCAGCTGCTTCATTCCAGCAAACAACGAGAGTTTTGGCTGATGCTGCTTTCTTTGCTAAAACTGACAAGCTCAGAGGTATAAAAGAGAATGTTACAATGGGAAGATTGATACCGGCTGGTACTGGTTTTAAGAAGTATCAAAAGTATGAGGTAGTTGAGAAAATTGTAAAGGAAGAAGAGGGAGCATAAGATGAATAGGAGAAAGATAAATTATTATATCTATGTTTTGGCTGTATCCAAAAGAGCTCGCCAGCTTTTAAAAGGAGCAAAACCCCTGATTCCATATAAAGAATTTAATGCTATTAAAATAGCTAAAGAGGAAATTGACAGAGGTCTTGTTATCCCGATAATTCCAAGTGAAGTAATGGAAAAGATAGAAGCTGAGGAAGTTCAAGAAACATCAGAGTAAATTAATCAGTTTAATATATGCGGCTGTAGCTCAGCAGGATAGAGCATAGGATTCCTAATCCTAGTGCCGGGAGTTCGAATCTCCCCAGCCGCATTAAATTTGTCTTTTTTGATTGTTTTTGAAGAAAAGTGGACTCTTTTATTAATATAAAAGTGGTGCTATAATTTTTTATGGCATTAATGGATTTTATAAAACAGCATATAGGATTGGATTATTCTGTTCAATATAAAATTTTCACTTCCATTATAATCATTCTTTCCCTTTATATTCTAAAAAAAATCGTTCAATGGTTTGCTTTTAAAAAGATAAAATCCGCTGAAAGCAGATATTTCTGGGGCAAAGCTTTTACCTATATAGAGGTGGGTGTAATTCTTTTGCTATTGATAAAAGTCTGGTTTCAGGGATTAAAACCCTTAGCCACATACTTTGGGCTTGTTTCAGCCGGTATGGCAATTGCATTGAAAGATATTTTTACTGATATAGCGGGATGGATTTTTATTTTAATTAAAAAGCCCTTTTCCATAGGGGATAGGGTTCAAATAGGGAATTTTAAAGGTGATGTTGTTGATATAAGAGTATTTCAATTTTCTCTTGTTGAAATTGGAGCCTGGGTTGATGCTGAACAGAGCACAGGGAGAATTGTGAATATTCCCAATTCACTTATCTTTAACGAGCCTCTTGCCAACTATACAAAGGGATTCAGGTTTGTATGGAATGAGATTCCTGTTCTTGTTACCTTTGAAAGTAATTGGGAAAAAGCTAAAAAAATTCTGTTAGAAATAGTTAAAGAGCGAGGAGAAGAGGTTGCTAAGATTGCCGAAAAGGAGATTAAAAAAGCAACCATAAAATATTATATACATTATTCTGTTCTAACACCTACGGTTTATACAAAGGTTGTAGATAGTGGAGTTTTACTAACATTAAGATATCTATGTGAAGTTAGAAAGAGAAGAAATTCTGAAAATGAACTATGGGAGGAAATATTAAAGGAGTTTGGAAAGCATGATGATATTGATTTTGCATACCCGACTTACAGATACTATAATAATCTTTTAGAGGGTAAAGAGGGCACAAAACCAAAACCAGAGCAGGGGGAATAATTTAGAATTTGGTGAACCTGTCTGTTTACCCTGTGCAACAATTTGACGGTTTTACAGTGTTTAACCGTTTTGGGGATATTTGTGTTTCGCTATGGGCACACAAGGTTAGTATTGAGCCCTTTATAAGCTTCGAGCTTTGAGCCCTGAGCTGAATTTTGAAGGTTTGTGGTATTAGGTCATTAGCAAATTTCTTTTTAAATTAAAACTATTAAATATAATTATTTGTAGGGGCAATTCATGAATTGCCCCTACAGATATGTTT
>JALXDT010000190.1 GCA_027070475.1 Candidatus Aminicenantota bacterium
TTTGAAAATATTTAATTTAAAGATTATAATCAAATAATGAAATACAAAGTAAACATAACAAATGAAGTTGGTAAATTAAATGCTGTAATTTTGCATTCTCCCGGTAAAGAGGTTGAGAATATGACTCCGAGAAATGCTCAAAAGGCTTTATACAGTGATATTCTCAATCTTAACATTGCTAAAAAAGAATATGAGCAGTTCAACGGAGTTTTATCAAAAATAACTAAAACCTTTCAGGTTGTTGATTTATTAAAAGATGTACTTAAAGATGATAATGTGAGAAACTCATTTATAGAAAATCTTTTTAAAAATAAAACCGATAAAAATAATCTTAAAGAGAGACTTTTTGAAATGGAGCCGGAAGAGCTTGCAGAACAGTTGATAACAGGAGTTGTTATGAAAAAAGACAATCTATCCAAATTTTTAAGCGATGAGAGATATTCGCTTCAACCTCTTCACAACTTTTTCTTTATGAGAGATGCCTCCATGGCTATAAAAAATGAAGTATTAATAGGAAGAATGGCAAATAAAGTCAGAAGAAGAGAATCACTTATTATGAAAACAATATTTGACAATCACCCCTTTTTTGACACTAAAACGGTAAGCCCCGGTGAAATTTGTTCGGAAGATAACACTATTACAATAGAGGGAGGAGATGTTCTGGTGGCTCGTGAAGATATTTTGCTCATCGGTATAGGAGCAAGAACAACTCCCGAAGGTGTTGATTTTTTAATAGATAAATATAAAAAAGAAAAAAAATCTATGAATATAATTGTTCAGGAATTACCTAAAAAACCTGAATCATTTATTCACCTTGACATGGTATTTACATTTCTTGATAAGGATATTTGTATGGTTTACGAACCAATTGTCTTAAAAAACAATAAATATTCAACAGTTCACATAAGCATTGAAAATGGAAAGGTTAATTTCATAAGAAATGAGAATAATTTGTTAAGTGCATTAAAAAAATTGGGGCTGGAGCTAAAACCTATTTTATGCGGCGGTGATAAAGATCCATGGATACAGGAGAGGGAACAGTGGCACAGTGGAGCTAACTTTTTTGCTGTGGCTCCGGGTAAAATTTTAGGATATGAGAGAAATCATTATACTCTTGAAGCTCTCAATAAAGAAGGTTTTGAAATTATCAGAGCAAAGGATATAATAAGCGGGGAAAAGGATATCAATGATTACAAAAGAGCTGTCATAACAATAGAGGGTTCAGAATTAGCAAGAGGCGGAGGCGGCTGCAGATGTATGACTATGCCTGTAAATAGAGATAAAATCTGAAATAAGAAAAAAATAAAACGATAAAAGATTTTAAATCTTTTTCCCATTCGTAAAATGAAAATTTCTTAAAAATTATAGGCTATTTTAAAAAGAATTGTTCGTTTTTTTGATAAAAGATTATCCTCTGTTCCCAAAATTTCGCTGTAAACAAGATAAATGTGGCTTTTTGCCCTCGGTATAAAGTGTAATCTTATGTTTGCAATAACTTCATTATCCTCATTATTGTATTGAAGAAAGGCTGATGTAAATAAATTTGTTGTGGGATTAAAATTCACCCACAGAGCAGGTTCATAGGTTTTGAACTTTCCTTTTCCCAGAGCAATATTATTGTATTGATAATTTAAATTAACCGAAAAGCTCTTTGATATCTTCATCCTTCCGACAAAAACTATCTCTTTCCTCTTACCAGTGTAAAAATCCCCGTAATTATAAAATATCCAGGCTGAAAGACTCCTTGAATCACTGGTTCCGAACTGAATCTCAATCTTTTTCTCCTTATATATTCCTTTCTGAATAACAATCCCCTTAAATATTTCAAAATCCTCGTCAAGATATTCATACCTTGTCTGAAGGTTAAGCTCAAAAGATTCCCCTTTTCTTGACTCAAATCCGAAAATCCTGTATTCATAAAAATCCTCAAGAAGATTTCCCGAGAGATCGGTTATTCTTGAATTTTTCACCTTAAAAACAAGATATTTCAAACCGAAAGTATTTACCCTCGGTCTTGTTTTAATTTGCCAGTTAATTCCCGTAATACCCTTCCTCCAGACAAAACCTATCAAAGGATTGAAATTCTCCTGTACAACATAACGAGAAAGGTAGATATCAAAAAGATTGTTAGGATAATCAATATATGTCCTATAAGCAAGGTTTTCGCTGTTTTTGGTTTCAGAATCAAAGGTGCCCACCAAAAACCCACCTATCACAAGGTTTTTGTTTCCCAAAAAGTTTGAAAAGGAAAGAGCTGTATCAACTCCCACAGAGGTATTGTATTTTCCGTTTTCATACTTATTGGTTGAAATAAATCCGATGTAGGATTTTTCAAGGATTTCCCTTCTCATCCTGAATGCGAAAAAATTCGCTGGAGAATAATCATCCTTTCGGGCAGTTTCCATATTAAAAATCCCTATATCATACTTTCCTGTTTTCCCTGTTAAACGAACCCCTCCTAAAATCGGTATCTCCTCCCCTTCTGGGGATAGTCCAATCCTTCTTGTGTAAAGAGGCTGAATTCTGCCTTCCATTCCAAAAGAAAATATACCCGCGCCTTCAAGAAAAAACTCCCTCTTTTCAGGATAAAAGAGGCTGAACCTTGTAAGGTTAATCCTTTTTCTGTCAACCTCAACCTGTCCGAAATCCGGATGGGCAGTTAGATCAAGGGTCAAAGATGATGTAAGAGAATACTTTAAATCAAGCCCTGTTCCTAATTTATAGGCAAGATCTTCCAAAGGCTCTTTTGTTATACCTGAAAGAAAATAGGGTCTTATATTCAGAGGTTTTCTTTTTTTAACTCCTTTGATTCCCTCTAAAATACCTGCCTTTGATATTAAATATATTCCCTCATTTCTGTGAAAAGCCGTCCACATATCCTCTTCATTTTTTCTTGCAATAAATCTTTTGAAATTTATCCCCCATTTATCATTTTCAGGATAAAACTTCAAAGTTGAAAATGGGATTCTTATCTCAGCACTCCAGCCAGAATCCCAGATATAAGCCTTTCCCTCCCAGATACCATCCCAGTTTTCATTCTTGAATTTTCCCTCATCTGTTATATATGAATCAAACCTTGCTCCATTAGGATTGATAGTAAATAAAAACCCATTCCTGCGATCCCTGTATGTGTCAATAATAATAGATACATGGTCGTCCGCTGTCATATCCGAATCTCTTTCCATCTGCTTTGCAAAAATTTTTTCGGGAGAAGGATCAAAACATTTTATTCCTATGTAAAGATTATCACTATCGTATAATACCCTTATCTCTGTTTTAAATGATGCCTTTTTACCCTCATCAGGTTCTTTCTGAAGAAAACCTGTGGCAGGGAGAACCTTAACCCATACCTCTTCATCCAACCTACCATCAAGAACAATTTTAGAATCTATTCTATAAGCCTTTATTTGCTTAACACTATTTGGGAAAATAACTAAGGGGAAAAACAAAATTAAAAACAAAACAAAAGTCTTTTTCATCTTACTCCCTGCTTTTTCAAAACATCATATAGCTTTATATCATATCAAAGAATTAAAAAGATACAAGAGGGGTTTGACATTTAAAACTTTCCTGAATAAAAATATCAGGGATAGAGAGTACTTTTTAATATAAATAATAATGGCTTGCCTGGTCATGAATGTTTGCTTTTGATATTATAATTTTGTATAATGTAAAAAATTGATTAATTTTAATAAAAATTTTAATTAAGGAAAGGGAGTGATTGATGAAAAGAAATGAATCCCGGATTTCCGAAGTCTCAGGGGTAAAACAAAGAGCATATTATCTTCATATAGATAAACACATCATTTATAGACTTATCAAAAGTGAAAAATTCCTCGGGGAAAAATTTGAACCGGTAATAAATAACAGAGGGACAATCCGATTTCCCTGTAACAAAAAATTAAAAAGCAATATAAATACAATTTACGGAGGAAAACTCATGACTTTGAGTATAGGAGTAAATATACGACATAGTTCGCATATATCTCAATTTTGGAAGTATGTTTATGATACTACGGAGACAGAAGAGGTAAGCAATATTAATCTTAAAAGCAAAAAGATAAGGATACCTGTATGATAGATACAATGTTTCCAAAAGAAATTACTTATATGGAAATATTCGCCGGTGCTGGGGGACTTGCAGAGGGTTTTCTAAAAGAGGGATATGTACCGGTAGTTCATATTGAAATGGACAGGTATGCTTCACTTACTCTTCAAACCCGCCTGGCCTTTCACTACTTAAAACAAAAAGGCAGTCTGGATATTTATCGTAATTATATAACCAGAAAAATAACCAGAGAGGAATTTTACAGGAATGTCCCTGAAAATTTGATTAATTCTGTAATCACTTCTGAAATTAGTGAGGACAACATTGAAGCTATTTTCATGGAAATTGAAAAGAGGATGTATAATGTGGGCGTATCCAGAATAAATGTACTGGCAGGAGGTCCTCCATGTCAGGCATATTCACTTGTAGGCAGGGCAAGGGATCCATATCGTATGAAATATGATAAAAGAAACTACCTGTATCGACTATATGCCCGCTTCCTCATGAAATTTAAGCCAGATATATTTGTGTTTGAAAATGTACCCGGTCTTCTCTCAGCAGGAAAGGGAAAACTATGGGAAGACGTTAAAAAGTATTTCAGAGATGCAGGATATTCTGTAGATTACCGTATTCTAAATGCACATGATTTTGGTGTGTTGCAGAATAGGAAGAGAATAATAGTTATAGGGTGGCAAAAAGATCTTGATTATGAGTATCCTGACTTCGAAAAGGATCGGAAGATGTTAAAATTCAAAGTTGGAGACATTCTGGATGACCTTCCACCCCTGCGTCCCGGAGAAAAACTTTATGTTGGTGAATATTTAAAAAAACCGGGGGAATACCTGAGAAAATATGAAATACGTGGTGATGAGGACATATTAACACTTCACATTGCGAGAGGACACAATGAAAGGGATAGAGAAATTTATAGATTTTACATAGAAAAATGGTTTAAAGAAAAAAGAAGACCCGAGTATGATGAATTACCTGAAGAGCTGAAAACGCATAGAAACAGAGATGTTTTCAGGGACAGATTTAAAGTTGTCGCCCCTAATCTTCCATATTCCCAGACAATTATGGCACACCTTGGAAAAGATGGGCATTACTTCATACATCCTGATATTAACCAGTTACGCTCAATATCTGTCAGAGAAGCAGCTAGATTGCAGTCGTTCCCGGATAATTATTACTTTGAAGGTCCTGTGACTGCAAAATTCAGACAAATAGGAAATGCTGTTCCGCCTTTGATGGCTAAAGGAATTGCTAAAAAAATAAAGGTGATGATAGGATGAGCGAAAATCTAATTTTCAGGCCAAGAGCCAGATTGATACTGCAGCTGGGTGAACAGCTAATAAGAAACGAGAGTATAGCTCTTCTTGAACTGATAAAAAATGCTTATGACGCTGATGCTTCACGGGTAAAAGTGATAATGAAAAATCTTACAACTCCTGATAAAGGTCTTATAATCATCGAGGACGATGGAATGGGAATGACAGAGGATATTATAAAAAATGTATGGATGGAACCCGGAAGCGATTATAAAGAAAATCTATTTAAAAAGGGGATAAGAACCCCCAGATATGGGCGTCTTCCACTGGGGGAAAAGGGCATAGGAAGATTTGCTGCACATAAACTTGGAGAAGTAATTAATCTGATAACTAGAGCAGAAAATCATCCGGAAATAGTATTACATATTGACTGGACGGTTTTTAAAAAAAATAAATATCTTGAGGAGATTCCTGTAAATTTAATTAAAAGAAATCCGCATGTTTTCAGGAATACAACAGGAACCCGAATAGAAATAAGAAGATTGAGAAATCTTTGGACAAGAGGGATGTTACGTGAAGTTTACCGGTCAATTCTGTCGTTTACATCTCCATTCAACACTCCGGAATCGTTCAAAATTGAGTTTGAAACCAATCATCAGGAATGGATAAAAGATTTATTGTCCATGGAGGATATAAAGGAATTTGCACTCTTCAGATTCAAATGTAAGATTGAGGGAAATCGCATAATTCAATTCCATTATGAATTTACCCCCTGGCCATCAATGAAAAAAGTCAGGGGCAGGGTTGTTGATGAGACGGATCAATACATGAAAGAGAAATTGTTGCTCTACGATGGTAAAAAAGAAATAAACCTTGATAAATATAGGATTGGATCTGTAGTTTTTGAGGGTTTTATATTTGACCTTGACCCCAGAATATTGAGTCTGGGAGTTCCAGATAAAAAGACGCTCAGAGGATATCTAAAAATGAACGGTGGTATAAGTATATACAGGGATGGTGTAAGGGTGTATGATTATGGTGAACCCGGGAATGACTGGCTTGATCTTGGAACCAGAAGAGTAAATCAACCTACGAAAAGAATCAGTAATAACATAATAGTTGCCGCGGTTCATCTGTCAAGAAAGAAAAGCACAGGTTTGATAGAAAAAACGAACCGGGAAGGTTTTATAGAAAATGACGCCTTTCGAGAACTGAAAAAGGCCCTCCTCTATTGTCTGAGTCAGATTGAGGATCTCAGATATGTGGATAAGGACATTATCAGAACAGTTTATGGACTCAAAAGCAGAAAAGAGCCTGTAATTGGTGAAATAAGCGAATTAAAGCATTTAATTGAAAAGAATATAGAAAATAAACAATTAAAAGGAGATATCTTTCGTTATCTCGATAGAATAGAGAATCAATATAAAGAAATGAGAGAAATACTCCTGAGAGGTGCGGGTGCCGGATTAACACTCAGCGTGGTTATACACGAAATAGAGAAAATTATTAAAGAACTGATAAAAACTGTAGAACATAGTAAAGAAATTGAAAGAACGAAGAGTCTTGTTGAGCATCTATCCAAACTCATTGAGGGATATAGCATAATTATAAAGAAGAGCGAAATATCAGGCTGGAGTCTAAAGAAGCTTATCGATCAGGCAATTTTCAACATGGAATTCAGATTTGAAGCTCACAGAATAGAAATCATAAAATCATACAGTAAAAAGAAAGATGTCTCTATCAGATGTGCAAGAAATCTTGTCATAAACTCTATCATCAATATCATAGATAATTCCATATGGTGGCTTGAATATAAATATAAGCAACAGAGATTCCAGAAGAAAATTTATATAGATATTTCTGAAGATACCATTGAAGATCATGCCTCTGTAATCATTGCAGACAATGGACCAGGATTGACTTCACCTCCCGAAGAAATAATAAAGCCGTTTGTTTCGGCAAAACCAGACGGTATGGGCTTGGGTCTTCATATCGTGGATGAAATAATGAAAGCTCATGGTGGTTTTCTGAAGTTTCCGGATTCTGGTGAAGTTGAAGTACCTGAAGATTTCCGAAATGGAGCCATTGTCCTGCTTGCATTTAAAAAGGAGGGAGAAAAATGAACATGCCGAAAAGTGGGAGAGTGGTTATAATAGATGATAAATTTGAGGAAGCACTTCCACTTATCCGTATACTTTCAAAAGATAGTGTAGCGGTAACTTTTTTCAGTGGAAGAATAGAAGAGTTACCACCTGAACCATTCAGAGATGTGAGAGTAATTTTTCTGGATGTTGTTCTTGAGGAGGTGCAAGGTCAGGATAATAAAACAATAGTCTCCAAGCTTGTAGGTGTTACTAGGAGGATTATTTCTAGAGAAAATGGACCATTTATTCTTGTTATATGGACCAAACACCCTGAATTAATCAGAGAAATTAAGAAAGCACTTAAAAAGGAAGGATTTTATAGCTTTATTGTCGATTTGGAAAAGCATGAATTCTTTGAATGGAAGGATGAGAAATGGTTATTTAATGAAGAAAAGATTGAAGAACTTCATAAAGAAATTGAAGAAGAATTGAATAGAATAGATATTTTCAGAGTATTTATAGATTGGGAAAATGTTATACACGATGCGGCCTCTCTGACCGTGAACGAAATATCAAAATTGGCGGAATATAATGATCAATGGAACCAGGAGATTAAGAAAATTTTCTATAATCTTGCAAAAGCATGGGTGGGTAAAAAAATTGATGATATAGATGACAGTGAAAAAATAAGAAGTGCTCTTTTCACATTCAATCAAATGTTTGACGATGTATTTGAGAGAGAACTTCAACGAATGAATATTTTAGATATTGGACTTGAAGAGAAGGATATAGCCGCTCGAATCAAAGGAAAAATTAATTCTCGTTTACTTCTGGATAATATCATGCAGAAAAGGGATATTTATCCGGGTAATGTATATAAGGTTAGTAAAGAGATAAAACAAATGATTTATGATGCTATCAATCGAGACGCGTTAATTTCTGATTTTGCAAGATCAATAGGTAAAAAAGAAACAGATTTACTCAATATAAAGGGCAGGATAAAAAAGAAGCATAAAAGAGAATTTGATAGGTTCTTCAAAAATGTTAGAGAAAGACTTAAAGAGGTTTCAATACCTGTTAATGTTGAACTTTCTCCAGTATGTGACCATGTTCAGAAAAAATTAAAGAAAAATAGATACGTAGATGGATTCTTATGTCCCGCGATTATTAGAGTGGGTAACATACAAATAAAGATGCATGAGAAATTAAATAAGCATGCACTGTTTCTTTATACTACACCCATTATTCAGTATAATAAAAAACAATTTATTTTGATATTAGATTTTAGATATTTCACATCAGCTGATGATAATTTCTTCAGTGATAAAGAATTACTATTCCGGATTCGAAAGGAGTTACTTTCGGATATCCAGACAAAATTATCATCTCATATTAATAGAACAGGGGTGCTATATCTTGATTAAAAAAATATCTATCGTGCAGGAAAAAATCATTAAATGGTATCACAAGCATGCTCGTGATTTTCCATGGCGGCATACAAAAGATCCGTATAAAATCATGATAGCTGAGTTTATGCTTCATAGAACAAAGGCAGATCAGGTTGTGCCTGTATATAACGATTTTATCAAAAAGTTTCCTGATGTTTATTCTCTTGCACGGGCAGAACCCGAAGAAGTTCTCTCTGTAACCCGTCATCTTGGATTACACTGGAGAGGAAAGCATTTTATTGAATCGGCAAATTATATAGTGAATAAATTAAACGGAATTTTTCCCGAAGATTATGATGAACTCAGAAAAATTCCGGGAGTGGGAGAATACATAGCAGGTGCTATAGTTACAGTATGTTTAAATAAAGCTGCTCCTGTTGTGGATAGCAATATAGCAAGATTTATAAATAGATATTGGGGTTTGAATCTTAAAGGCGAGATAAGAAGAAAAAAAGAAATTGTTAATATTGCAGGAGAATTATTCAGGGGTGAGAACCCTGGAGAAATCCTTTTTTCTATGGTTGATTTTACATCTCTTCTCTGTAAACCCCGTACTCCCCTGTGCGAGCAATGCCCATTAAAATCAATGTGCAGTTTTTTAACTAAATAAAGGGTCATACTATGACAAAAGTTTATCTGGTTATATTTTCACTCTTCAAACTTCTATCTTTTACATACAGAAAAATATAAGTTTTATTTTCCTCTATTTTCTTATACAGATAGATTTGAAGAAAACTTTTTAATATAAACAAAAATGGCTCCCCGGGCAGGACTTGAACCTGCAACACTGTGGTTAACAGCCACACGCTCTGCCGATTGAGCTACCGAGGAGCATAAAAGATGAAGTATTTTATTAAATCTATCTGTTTTTGTCAATATTATTAAATACTTTTTTGGACAAAGGAAACTTAAGTTTTCAACAAAGCTTATGAAAAAATCAAATCAAGAAGTGCTGAATCCCTCAAAATAGTCAGCTCTTGATTAAATTGAACATTCTTTGTGCACTTACAAACCCTTATATTTCAATGCTTTTCGTTTACAGTGTTGATATAATTAATTGTAGGGGCAATGTTAGCATTGAGCTTTGAGCATCAAGCTTTGAGCTGATTTTGAAGGCCTTATTAGCCTTGAGCCTATAGCATTGAGCCTTGAGCTGACCACATTAGCCTTGAGCATTAAGCATTAAGCGTTGAGCTTATTTTGAATACTTATAGTATCAATTATTAGTACATTTTTTTATTTAAAAATAAATTAAATAAAGAAAATTATTAATTACAAGCAATATGAAACTTTCCTTCGTAGCCTGCTCAAAGCTCAACGCTCAAGGCTAAAAGCTATATTAATGTTTTGCTCAAAGCTCAACGCTCAAGGCTCAGAGCTATTACGTTGAATTGCCCCTCCGGTATTATTCACAATACTTCCACCTTGTAGTCTGATATATTCCTATCCTTTGTAGAAAAATTAATCCCTATTAATATGATTTCCTTACCCCTGTTCTTATAAGGTTCATAGTATTTTTTCTCTTTTATCTGCTGTATTGCCATATCAGAACTCTGATTACATTTAAACTCAATTATATAATACCTATCCCTTGTCTCTATAAGTGCATCTATCCTTCCCTTTGCCGTTAATATCTCTGATGTGATTCCCACTCCACTTGCTGATATTATTAAATAAAACATCATATGAAAGTAAAACTCGTTTATCATATCCTCTCTCATTAATGTATAGGGTATCTCTGAAAATATACTCTTCATTATCTCTATCGCCTCTTCTATCTCCCCATCCTCTATCTTTACTCCTACCTTTGCAAACTTCGTATCCCTCGTAAGTCCCGATATCTCATAATACAAACTCTCTGTAAATGATTCCTTCACCTCTTTGTTCGGATATCCGAGCTCATATACCTTTGACCTATTATCATATCCTTTTATTGTCAGATAGCCCGATTGAAACATCAGAGGTAATACACTGAGTTTTGATAATTCATAGGTTGAAAACAGACTCTCTCTTGCTTCAAGGGTTTCATATTCGGGTATGTATATATTTTGTTTTTTTATTAGATTTATTAAGAACGTAGGTGTTCCTGTCTCAAACCAGTAGTTTTCAATGCTTCTTTTTTCAAGAGCTGAGAACAAAGAGAAAGGATTATATACCCTTACATCCTTTGATGAAAATCTATAGCCATTATAATAATTCCTTAATTCCTCTTTCAACTCTTTACAATTTAAGTTTTCCTCATCACAGAATCTTTCAATATAGGGGGTTAAATCTCTTTCAATCTCTTCCTCTGTTATCCCCAATATATCGCAATATCTCTTGTCCATTGTCAAATCAGTCAGATTGTTAAGCTCTGAAAATATTGATACTTTTGAAAACTTTGTTATTCCTGTTATAAATACAAACCTTGTCTTAGTTACCACATCAATTTCCTTTAATACTCCGTAAAAATCCTTTAATAATTCCCTGTTCTTATCAGCTATTTTTAACTCCTCCTTACCCTTCCCTATATGACTTATTATAGGCTTGTCATACTCATCAACTAAAAACACTATACTCTTTTTATATTTTTCAAATATCCTGATTATTACTTCAGTAAAAAATGTCTGGATTGATTTATTATCTAATACAGGCTCTATTTCTTCTTGCTTTAATATCCTATTAAGTGCAATCCTTATATCATCATTAAGCATTTCAGGATTTGTATTTGATATACCATTAAAATCCAATCTAATAATCGGATGCTCTTCCCATTCATAATCACTATCATAAATGTACAACCCCTTAAATAATTCCTTTTTCCCTCTGAATATATTATAAAGTGTTGAAACTAAAAGTGATTTTCCGAACCTTCGTGGTCTTGAGAGAAAATAATACATTCCACCTGAAATAAGTTCATAAATTCTCTCTGTTTTATCAATATACAAATACCCCTCATTTACAATTCTTTCAATATCACTTATACCAATAGGCAAATTCTTTAGCTTTTTATTCATAATAAAATATTAACTTTATAGCATTATTTTGTCAATAAGGAGGCGTGAATCGTTAATCGTAAATAGTGAATCGGGAAAATATTAGCATTGAGCATTGAGCCTTGAGCTGATTTTGAAGGTTATCGGTTTATTGCTATTTGTAAATTCTCTTTAAATTAAAACTATTAAATAAAGAAAATTAATAATTATAAGAAATTAGCTGCTTTCCTTGTAGTTAGCTCAAAGCTCAATGCTCAAAGCTAAAAGCTATATTAATGTTTTGCTCAGTGCTCAAGGCTCAAGGCTATGTTGTCCGCCCTTACAAATTTAATTATTATTTACAGATTACTTTTTTTCTAATTTATTATAAAATATAAAAATAGGAGGTTGGGATGGATAGATTTAAAGCAAAGATGTTTAATAAAAAAGCAGCCGACCCGCATTATAAACCTGATGAAATTATAAAAGCATTGGATTTAAAGGAAGGAGATACAGTGGCAGATATAGGAGCAGGTGGTGGCTACTATTCTATCCGCTTTGCGGAAATTGTGGGTTCAAAGGGGAAAGTTTTTGCTGTAGATAAAAATAAAGAGTTTTTGAGCTATATAAATGAGCAGGCGGAGGAAAAAGGTTTAGACAACATAGTAACCATAGAAGTTAAGGAAAATATTGAACTTCCCGAAAATGGTCTTGACTTGATCTTTATGAGAAACTTAACCCATCATTTGAAAAACAGAGCTGAATATTTCAAAGGCCTTAAAAAGTTTTTAAAACCCGATGGGAAAATAGCTGTAATAGATTATTATAGAGGCTCCTTTTTTGATTTTCACAGATTTTTCTTTCACAGTGTCTCAAAAAATTCAATAATAAATGAAATGAAAAGAGCCGGTTTTAAATTAATTAAAGATTTTAAGTTCTTAGCAGACCAACATTTTACTTTGTATGAAAAAGAATAATTGTTTTCTTATTTATATTCGCAAACATAGGAAACAGGTTTTTCAATCTTTACCGTAAAGGATTTTTTAGGAGGAATTATGAACTTTTCTCCGGCTTTGAATTTTTTAAAATTCTCTTCTCCGGGAAGTTTTACCTCCATCTCTCCATAGGTTATATTCATATGCTCTTCCTTTTCCGTTGAAAATGTATATTCCCCCGGTTCTATTATTCCGACAGTAAAAGGAACTCCATCAAGGATATTTCCCAAACTTTTAACCTTTCCGTTATAATATTCATTCACTTTAATCATTTTACACCTCCGCTTTAAAATATATCAAATTTTAAATTAAAATCCAAAACAGTTTGCATATAAATACTTCATAAGAAGCTTTTTATTCATTTTTTTTCAGTACAAACTTTCTCAAAAGTTAATTCTCTGGAAAAGATGCTTTTCCAATATTTTAATAATTCCATTTATGTTATAATTTTGCTATGAGAAGAATCACAAAAGAGATAAAAGTAGGTAATGTGGGCATAGGAGGGGATAATCCGATAAGGGTTCAAACAATGAACTCTCTTCCTCTAAATCAGGTAAAGGAAAATATTGACCAAATAATCAGAACCGTTGAGTACGGGAATGAAATCATAAGGCTTGCTCTTCCTGACTTTGATGAAATAGGCTATTTTAAGGAAATAACAAAACACTCTCCGATTCCCGTAATCGCAGATATACATTTTCACTATAAATTAGCAATAGAGGCTTTAAAAGCAGGAGCCTCAGCCATAAGAATAAATCCGGGAAATTTCGGGAGTAAGAAAAATCTTGAAGAAATCATAAAAGCTTCAAATGACTATAATGCAGCAATAAGAATAGGAGTTAACTCAGGTTCAATAGATAAAAAAATACTTAAAAAGTACGGGGAAAGGTCAGCCGAGGCAATAGTTGAAAGTGCGCTTGAATATATAAAATTCTTTGAAGATAAACATTTTTTCAATTTAAAGGTTTCCCTTAAATCCTCTGATATTTACACTACAATAAACGCATACAGGAAGTTTTCAAAAAAAAGCGAATACCCTCTTCACATAGGGGTTACGGAAGCAGGACCCATTCCGGAGGGTATAATAAAATCCTCTGTTGCATTGGGAACACTTTTGATGGAAGGGATTGGAGATACGATAAGAATATCACTTACAGCTCCTCCCGAAGAGGAGGTTAAAGTATGCTGGGAGCTTTTAGGTTCACTTAATATAAGAAGAAAATTTCCCGAAATTATCTCCTGCCCTCTCTGCGGTAGAGCAACAGTTAATTTTGAAAAGAGATTAAAGGAAATAATACCTGAGATTAAAAAGAGAAAGCTCCCCATAAAGGTTGCTGTTATGGGTTGCGAAGTAAATGGACCGGGAGAAGCCAAAGAGGCTGAGCTTGGGATCGCTTTTTCCCAAAAGGTTGCCTTTCTTTTTAAAAAGGGGGTAATATATAGAAGAGGAAAGGAAGAGGAAATTATAAAGGAATTTTTAAAAACATTAAAGGATATGGAAAATGAGAGAAGCTCTCTTTTATGAAAAGAAGAAAGAAAGGATAATATGTACACTATGCCCTCATAAATGTTCCCTCAGAGAGGGACAGATAGGGGCATGCGGGGTCAGAGTCAGAAAGGGAGATAAGCTTTATACTCTGGTTTACGGGAAGATAGCCTCAATAGCTGTTGACCCGATTGAAAAAAAGCCTCTTTTTCACTTTTATCCTTCAAGACCGATTCTTTCAATCGCAACTCTGGGCTGCAATATGTTCTGCAAATTCTGTCAAAATCACACTCTCTCATTTTTTGAGGGGAAAGGGAAGACAACAAATATTTACGGACAGGATGTTTTCCCCGAAAGATTGGTAGAAATAGCTCTCTCATACAATTCCGTAGGAATAGCATATACTTACAATGAACCTACCGTATTTTACGAATTTATAAAAGATACATCATTCCATATGAAACAATCAGGATTAAAAAATGTGTGGGTTACAAACGGATTTATTGAAGAGGAGCCTCAACTTCAGCTTAAAGACCTTGTTGATGCGGTAAACAATGATCTTAAATTTTTTTCGGATAAAAAATATAAAAAGTACACGGGAGGAAGATTAAAACCTGTTCTTGAATCATTAAAAAGATGGAAAAAGATAGGAGCCTGGCTTGAAGTTACGACCTTAATAATACCCGATGTAAATGATGATATGAAAGAGATAGATGATATAATAGATTTTATAAAAACAGAGTTAGGAGAGGAAACTCCATGGCATATTTCAAGATTTCATCCCCAGTTTAAAATGTCAAACCACCCCCCTACTCCACCCAAAACAATAAGAAAAATCAGGGAAAGGGGGCTTGAAAAAGGATTAAAATTTGTTTATTCCGGAAACTTGTGGGGAGATGAGGGAGAGAGTACATACTGCCCGCATTGTGGAAAATTATTAATAAAAAGAATAGGCTATAATATAGAAGAATACAATATTGTAAATTCAAAATGTAAATTTTGCGGTCATGAAATCGCAGGGGAAGGTTTATAATGTTTTTTAAAAAGAAAAAACACATATCAAAGATACCCAGTTTCGTATATCTTACGACTTTAAACGGAGGACCTGAGATAGATATTCTAAAAGGTCTTCTTGAATCAAACGGAATCAAAGTCTATCTTGAATATGAAGCTGTAAAAAACATAATAGGGCTAACAATGAATGGTATGGGCTCTGTTGATTTTTATATTCCCGCTGATAAAAAAAGTGAAGCTGAAAAATTATTGGAAGCTGCGGAGAAGAATGATGAATAAAGCTTTTATAATAGCTCCCTCTTCCACCTTTATCAGGAAAGAATTTAAAGAGGGGTGTAAAGCACTTGAAGAATATGGGTTTGAAAATTTTTACAGAAAGGATATTTTTGAAAAATACTTTAATTATGCAGGAACTCCTCAAAGAAGAGCTTCTGAAATTATTGAGGCATTAAATTCAGAAACAGAATTCATTTTCACTGTCAGAGGTGGTTTTGGTAGCACATCGCTTTTAAAACTCATCAAAGATGAGAATATCAAGATAAGAGGTAAAAAGCTTTTTTCAGGAGCAAGCGATGTAACATCTCTTCATCTTTTCTTCCACAAATTTTATCCAGAACTTTCCCTTGTTATGGGCCCTATGATTATTCCTGATTTCGGTCAGGGTAAGCTGAACAAAGTGGAATTCAGACATATTGTAAAAGCATTCGTTGAAAAAGAAAAATTAACAATTAAAATGGGGCCAAGAGTTATAATAAACAGGGGAAACAACCTGCGGTTAAAAGGAAAATCCTTTCCTGCATGTCTAACACTTTTAAGTCTCTCCTGCGGAACATTTTTTGAGCCGGATTTAAAGGGAAAGGTGCTCTTTTTAGAAGATATAAATGAAGATTCTTCAAGAGTTATAAGATACCTTGAACATCTTGATAATTGCGGAAAATTGGATGATTTGGGAGGTATTGTTTTTAATGATTTTCCTTTAGCAAAGGGAAGAAAAGATATTCACTTAAAGGCAAAATTAAAGGAATTTTTCAGCAATAAACCTTATCCTGTCTTTTGCGGATGTAAATTCGGGCATTCAAAACCGAGACACTATATAGTATTTGACGGAGATGTCAACTTTGATGGAGAAAAAATAATTATTGATAAGCAATTCTGATTATCTTTCTCCAGATAAAAAATTCTCACTCTGATTTAGAAAATTTGTGTGGGAAAGATATTTTTTACTAATAGTCACGGAAGCTTCCGAAATTCTTAGTCCCTCTCCCTCTATAGAAGCTATTATTTCAAAATTTTTTCCGGTATCAATGTAAACACCTGAAACATCTATTTTAGTGTTTCCTTCAGCAGTAATCAAATATCCTAATTTAAAAAGTTCTTCGATTAATTTTTCTCTTATATATTCTCCAAGAAGCCTGTTTTCATTGTTCATTGGTTTAAAAGTATTCACTGCTAATTTTTCCTGTTTCATTCTAAGAAATTTTAATGAACTATCAAGTGATTCAGCAAGTTGTCTTATCCTGAATCTCAAATCTTTGTTGGGATAAAAAGTATCACTTAAATTTTTAACATTAAAGGAAGAACAACCACTTAATAAAATACCTATTAAAAGAATTATATAAATCTTCTTCATAAAATATTTTCGGAATTAAATAAAAAAATTTAAGTGTTTATGATAATATTATGTATGAGAAAACCTTTAGCTGAAATATTAAGGCCTCAGTCATGTGATGAAATAATAGGTCAAGATCATCTTTGCGGGAAAGAAGGTATTTTAAGAACAATTTTTGAGAAAGGCACTCTCTTTTCTTTTATTCTTTGGGGAGATCCCGGCTCGGGTAAAACATCTATTATTGAGATTTTCTTAAAAAGGATAAAAGAAAAAACTTTAAAAACAACAGGCTCTACATTTTCGGCAAAAGAGGTAAAAAAATACTGCGAAGAAGCGGAAAAGCTCTATAATTTTAATGGAGAAACCTCTGTCGTGTTTGTTGATGAAATTCACCGATTAAACAAATCTCAGCAGGATCTTTTTTTGCCCTATGTTGAAAAGGGGACAATCATTCTTTTAGGAGCAACAACCGAAAATCCCTCCTTTGAGGTTAACAAAGCTTTGCTTTCAAGATTAAAAGTCTTCACCTTAAATTCACTATCAAAAGAGGATGTATTCAAAATACTGGAAAAAGCTCTGATTTATCTTAAAGATAAGTATAATATTGAGTTTGAAAAGGGGATAAAAGAGTTTCTCTATTCCATAAATGGCTCTGATGTAAGGTCATCCTTAAATAGTCTCGATCTTATTGTTAGAAGAGGAATATCGGGGAAAATTTCAATAGAAGAAATTAAAGATTATCTTACAGAATCCAAAGCATTTTATGATAAAGACGGAGAATATCATTACAACATAATATCTGCCTTTCATAAAAGTGTTAGAAATTCGGACATAGACTCTTCCCTTTACTGGCTTGCTAGAATGCTTATAGCAGGAGAAGACAGAAAATACATATTAAGGAGAATAATAAGAATCACAGCCGAGGATATAGGATTGGCAGATCCTGCAGCCCTTTCCATAGCGATTAACTCATTTAAAGCATTTGAAATTATAGGAGAACCTGAAGGAGACATATTTTTGTTTTATGCCACAGTCTACATAACCCTTGCTCCCAAAAGCAACTCTCTTTATACTGCTGAAAAAAAGGCTAAAAAGTTCGCAAAAGAGACATCATCTTTACAGCCCCCTCTACAAATCAGAAACCCTGTAACAAAACTTATGAGAGAGGAAGAATATGGAAACGGTTATCTTTATGCCCATGATTTTAAGGAAAAAACAACAATTATGAAAACATTGCCTGAAGAAATTGAAAACATAAGGATTTTTTTCCCTGAAAATATCGGGTTTGAAAAAGAAATTATAAAAAGATATGAATACTGGAAAAAACTAAAGGAAAAATTAAGAGATAAGGCTAAAATAAATAAAAATTCTTAGTTAGGATTAACGT